>NZ_NOZT01000039.1:0-35906 GCF_002412355.1 Acinetobacter sp. YT-02 | reverse complement strand
GCGTTGGGGGTGTTTTTTTATGTAGAAAAGAAAATATTAAAAACTATAAAAAGTGAAGGCAAAATAAAACCATCTGAGGATGGTTTTAAATAGTAAGCATATTTTCCAAATTTGATTAGACTTCACGTAGTTGTCGACGTGCATGTTTAAATGCTGTTCTTAAACCTTCTTCTAGTGTTGGATGGTAGAGCGGTTTATCTAAAATATCCTCAAGTGTGAGTTCTTCATCAATCATCCAAGCCAATAAGTGCGCCATGTGCTCAGCAGCATCCACAAATAATTCAGCACCTAATAACTTTTGACTTTTATTATTAATATAAACTTCAATCGCACCTTTATTTTTTCCCAGCACCAAAGCGCGACCTTGTTTTTCATAAGAAACAAAGCCTGTCGTAAATGCAATATTTTGCTCTTTCAGTTGTTTATAGTTTTGTCCTACAGATGCCATTTCAGGTGAGCTAAACACAATGCCCATGGGTGTTAATGTTTTTATATTTTCAATGTTTGGAAAGCTTAAACAATTATGCACGGCTGCACGCCCTTCATGTGCTGCTTCATGTTGAATGGGAGTATTCGTGTGTGCATCACCCACAATAAAAATAGCATGCTGTCCGAGTTGTTTGGTATGAGGATCAATTGGGAGTTGTTTGATGTTGTTGAAACTTGTATCAATATTTTCAAGATGAAGCTGATCTAAATAGCTGCGTCTACCCGTAGCAACCAATACATAATCGGCAGTTAAGCTTTGTATTTGTCCATTTTCTTGATATTCAATTTTCACGCCTTGTTCTGTTTTTTGTAGTTGTGTAGGCAAGGTTTCAAATTTGATATTCAATTCTCGACTGAGTGTATCTTGTGCAATGGTTTGTAGTTCTGGGCTGCGGAGTGAACCAACTTTACGACTACGGGCAAAAATAGTGGTATCTACCCCTAAGCGTTGCATAGCTTGAGCCAATTCGATTGCAATTACACCACTGCCAATGACGGCCAAAGATTGGGGTAAGTTCTCTAATTCAAAGATTTGATCTGATGTGATTAAGCGTTCGCCTAATTTTTCTTTCCATGCTTGCTCATAAGCAGGAGTAGAACCGACTGCAATAATAAAAGCTTTTGCCTGATATTGCTGTCCATTCACTTGAATTGTATGGGCATCTATAAAAGTCGCAAAGCCCGAAACTTTATGGGATGCTTCCCAACGATCTACATCTTTTTGTGTGGCACGGGTAAAACGATCACGTAATTGGCGTACGTGCATCATGATTTGGGATGTATCAATTTTTGCATTTACCGTGAGTGCAACTTCTTGTGCATGTTGTATGTCGTGCATGCGATTGGCACTAGAGATGAGAACTTTGCTGGGCATACAACCAACGCGGGCACAGGTGGTGTCCCATGGACCGTGATTGATGATGAGTAGGTTTTGGGTGTATTTAATCGCTTCTTTATAGGCGCTAATGCCTGCGGTGCCTGCACCAATAATAATGAGGTCGTACATTTGTGAGCTACTTCAGGTAATAAATAAATTCAGGCTAACACGAACAAAACATTTATCATGCTTTTATTTACATAAAGCAGTAACTATGGTTACATATCTGACAATATTAATTATGTATTTGATTAACTCGTAGTTTTAGAGGGATTTGGGGAATAACTCAATGAAAAAGAAAGAAATTAGTTTGAAATTTTCGGCTGTGGCTTTAGCGGTTCTATTGGCTAGCTGTGGTGGCGGTGGTTATTATGATAACAATGCTGCTGATACTGATAAAATTGAAGATAGTGAGACTGTTGAGCAAGCTGTTGTTGCGTCTGCATTAAAAATTGAATTAGACAAATTGTCTATGGCTGCGACAAATGGTCAACTTACTGTTACGGTTAGAGCCCTTGATGAAAACAAAGGGGGAGTACCAGATGCTAATATTACTTTAATGATTGTTGATTCAACGAATAATGTTAGTAATTTAAGTGTAGCTGTGCAAAAAACTAATGAATCTGGAAATGCTGTATATGTATTAGCGACTCCAAGTACGTCGACAACATTGACTGATTTGATTAAAAATGGTTTTAAAATTATAGCTAAAACAAATAACGGTGCATTAAGCCAAGAACAAACAATTTCTGTCACAGGTGCTGATACTAACAATGGTTCTGATACTACAAGTATTGTTCTGTTTGATGCGACTAAAACTTCACTCAATGTTCGAGGGGATCAAACAACAGTAACTTTAACGGCTGTTGATGCTAATGGAGCTACTTTATCTAATCAAGCTATATCATTAAAAGTCAAAAATTCGTCTCTAAATGGCGTCAAGTTCACACCAAATGCTACTCAAACAGATAGCAATGGGAAAATTACGTATACGCTATCTTTCAGTGAATCGCAAAGAGTGAAAGATTATAGTGCAGAGCAGTTCATCAAAGATGATTTAGTGCTAGAAGCTAATTTTGGTCAATCAACTCAAGTTTATACATATAAATTAGATGTAGTAAGCTCTACTGTTCCTAAGCCTGTTGGTGCTATTTCTGTTTTGTATAATCCAACAAAAATTGAAGACTCAGCATCAGGTGTTTACTATTACAAAAATATTTCTGTACATGTAACTGATGTTGATGGGAAACCTTTACCAAATCAAGATGTGGTAATGGGAGTTAATGCTTTAAGTTATAACAAAGGGAATTATAATTTTTTTGATACAGATCTTCCCCCAGATGGTAAGGTTGATAAGTATCTTCCTGATGTAATAACACAATGTTTTTCTCCAATTACAAAAGTAAACATTGATGGTAAGCAAATTGATCAATTACAGCCTGTGAAGCAAGGACAGACAGTTCAGGTTGTTTCTTTTATTAATGCAGAGGATCAACCCGCTACTGATAATAAATATACAACAGATGCAAATGGACGCTTTGATTTAAAAATTCAATATCCTAAAATTTATGCAGGATATTTAAATATTCAAATTCTTGCGAACTCGATTGTGAGTGGTAAATCAATAAATGGTTCTACTAGTCTTGGCTTAAGCTACTTAATCAGTGATGTAGATATTGAAAATGGTATTGCACCAAATTTGGAAAGTCCGTATGGAACATCGTTAAATTGTTCTGATGGGGAATAATAAAAAAAACAGCGCTTCGGCGCTGTTTTTTTATGGGGAATTTAATTTAAAAATTAGAGCGAAGTCCCCACAGTCGGGCGCACTTGCATCGAACTACACGCAGTGAGAACCAAGACACATATTACTGCCAATAAAATTTTATTCATGCAACAAACCTTGAGATTTTGCCTGATGAAATAACGTACTAGAACGAGCGCCACTACGACAAATCATCAGAATGGGTTTTGGAAGCTCATTATAATATTTAGCGAATTCAAGAATGTCTGTTTGAGAAATTTTACCGCTGTTGACAGGTTGATAAATCACACTGATCTGGGATTTTTCCGCGATATTGCGTAATTCACTCACCTTGACTGCATTACCCATCTCTTGATCAGGGCGGTTCACAATCACAGATTTAAAACCTTGCCGCATCAACTGTGAAAATTTGGCAGCATTCATCTGACCTGCAACACTGACTTTGGTATTTAAAGTCTGAACATCGTTTTGAGCGTGACTCAGCGGGATACTGCTACAGATCAGAATACAGCAAAATACATACTTGAGGATGGGTTTAGTCATCCAACAAATCCATTTGTTTTGCCAACTGGAATAAGTTGTTTGAGCGGTTACCCGTACGGCAGAACATCAACACAGGTTTTGGCAATTCGTTATAGTGATTGGCAAAAGTACGCACATCGACTTCAGTAATTTGACCAGACACCACAGGTTGATAGACATAATCTAAGCCTGCTGCACGTGCAGCTTCTTCAATTTGCGCACTGGTTGGTTGCTCAGCACCACCTTCCATATCTGGGCGGTTATTAATAATTGACTTAAAGCCTTTCTCTACAACTTGGCTCACATGTTCAGGACCAATTTGACCCGCAAAACCGACTTGTTCAGACATGGGAATACTCCATCATTTTATTCATGACAATATGCTTTATGATAGCATTAAGCAGATTCAAGAGCAGAATGTTCTGAAATATTTATAACGACGATAACGATAAAATAACGCAATGGAGCGCTTATGCATTCCTATACGGTCGAGCCTTTATATGTCAAAAGTGATCACGAGGTGATTGCTGCAGACTTTTATCGCCCTAAATCTATAGAAAAACCCGCGGTAATTCTGATGGCGCATGGTCTGGCGGCCTTGCGTCATTTTAAATTGGTGCAATACGCACAATATTTTGCTCAGGCAGGCTATGCCGTGGTGCTATTTGATTATCGTTATTGGGGCGGGAGTACGGGGCGTCCACGTGAGTTGGTATCCATAGAGGCGCAGTTAGATGACTGGCGCAGCATGATTTCACATATCGCGGAACGTAAGTCGATTGATGCCAAACGCATGATTCTGTGGGGAACTTCTCTGAGTGGCGGATATGTGCTGAGTTTGGCCTCACGCTTACACAATATTGCCGCGGTCATGGTACAAGTGCCTTTTGTAGATGGTGCGGAAAGTGCCAAGTTATATCCTTTGCAGCAACTTCCGAAAGCCCTAAAAATCTCCAGTCAGGACTATATGGGAGCAAAGGTGGGGATGTCGCCCAAAACGCTGGCAGTGGTGGCGCAAAAAGAACTGTGTTTTTTACCGACCACAGACAGTTATGCAGGTTATATGTCAATTGTGAACCCCGACCATTACTGGAGTGGAGAAATTCCTGCTCGGGTATTTTTTAATTTGATTCGTTATCGTCCCATTCAAGAAGTGCGGCAAATCAACATCCCTGTGTTATTTATTGCTGCACAGCGTGACAGCCTGATTCCAATTGAATCGAGTCGTGAAACGGCCACCAATATTGCGCCTTATGTGCAATATGAAGAGTGGGATATGCAACATTTCGATATTTATCATGGTGAATGGTTTAAAAAAGCCATTCAGACCCAATTAGAGTTTTTACAGCAACTGTTTGGAGTTCAGTAAATGATTATTGTATGCCCTGGATGTGGTGCAAAAAACCGTGTACCTGAAGATAAATTATCTGCCAATCCTGCATGTGGGCAGTGTCATCAAGCGCTGATTCCGCTTGCACCCATTGAATTGAATGAGCAAAATTTCAGTAATTTTATTCAAAATAGTGACTTACCTATTCTGATTGATCTTTGGGCGGACTGGTGTGGTCCTTGCAAGATGATGGCACCACATTTTGCAACAGTTGCCAAGCAAAATCCGCAGGTGGTGTTTGCCAAAATTGATACCGAGGCCAATCCACGCTTAAGCAGTGCATTCCATGTGCGCAGTATTCCAACACTGGTATTGATGAATAAAAGCAATGAAATTGCTAGAATAAGCGGCGCGCTACGAGCGACTGAATTACAACAGTGGTTGGATCAGCAACTCAACGCCCAGTCTTAATGCACTGTTCGTGCTAATTTAATGCAAATGTCCGGAGTGAACGTGTCAGATTCTCATGCAAAACCAGAGGGAGTGCTTTCCCTACAAACAATTGCCATGCCAGCAGATACCAACTGGAGTGGAGATGTCTTTGGAGGCTGGATCGTTTCACAGATGGATTTGGCTGGTGCGATTCATGCCGAGCGTTTTAGTAAAGGACGTTGTGCCACGATTTCCATTAACCAAATGACTTTTTTGGTGCCTGTAAAAGTGGGCGATGTGATCAGTTGCTACACCAAAATTTTGAAAGTGGGCAATACTTCAATTCAAATGCAAATTGAAGTGTGGGACAGCCATGATGATTCACGTGAAGCTGTGCGTGTTACCGAAGGGGTATTTACCTTTGTTGCGGTTGATGTCAAAGGCTCAAAACGTCAGATTCCTGAAGAAGCCAAACAGAAGTTTTTAGAAGCTCAGGCTAGTCAAGCATCATAATTATCAAGCTAATCAAACATCGTAATGAAAAAATCCCAGCACAGTAGCTGGGATTTTTTTATTGGAGAAGAAACAAGTATTAGGCTTATTTCTGCTTTAAATGTGATTTTGACACCCATGCCCACAACATTTCACACTGAATCGGGGCTTCGCCTGATTCATCAATCACACTGACATTGACCAGTGTTTCGCCTTTGTCGGTGCTGTGCATGAGTTGTTGCTGTTCTGGGCTGAGTGTGGCAATGGCTGTCATTGCACCTTGAGTTGGACGTTTAAAGTCCACTTTCAGGCTTTTAATCAGCACAATGGCACTATCAGGCACATTCATGGCAGTTACAAAACCTGTGGCAGTTTCAGCCAACAGCGCCATAGCACAGGCATGTACCTGTCCAATATGGTTTTGCATGGCTTTATGATTGGCAAGACTGACCACCACTTGCGATGGGGTTACTTCTTGATAGCGAATTTTCGCAGTGCCCACCATCGGCACGACACGACCAAAGGCTTGACTCAAAAGGCGGCTTTGAATGCCTTTCGGCAATTTTGATGTTGCTTTGACCAGTTTGTTTAAGCGATTGGTTGGTGTCATGACATCCCCAAATTAATCTTTAAAGTTGTTAAATTGCAGTGGCAGACCAAATTGTTGCTCTTTCAAGAACGCCATTACTTGTTGCAATGTGTCGCGTTTCTTGTCGGTCACACGAATTTTGTCACCCTGAATAGAAGATTGCACTTTAATGCCACTGTCTTTAATGGCTTTGTTAATTTTTTTTGCGGTATCTGAGTCAAGACCATCTTTAAGTTTGATCACTTGAATCACATTTTTACCTGATGCGGTCATTTTTTGTGGGTCAAGCGCCTGAATGTCGACTTTACGCTTATAGAAGTGATTTTCGAGCATGGTATACACTTGCTCACATTGGAAATCACTTTCAGTGGAGATTTTAATCTCTTTGTTTTTTTCATTGAGGTCGATAGAAACATCCTGACCACGAAAATCGAAACGAGTACCGATTTCTTTTTGTGTGTTTTGAACCGCATGATTCACTTCAAAAAGTTCTAATTCAGAAACAATATCGAAAGAAGGCATAATGAAGACCTTTGCAAATGGAAACAATATCTGAGATGCTAGGGATGTTTTCTTCATTTGCCAAGTGTTGTTTTACATCAAAGGAGTGCGCAATGATCCGTAAACAAGAAATTACAACATTTGAGTTCCCAGCTGACGCGATTATCTGGGATGTACGTGATGCAAGTGCTTATGCAGAAGCTCATGTTAAAGGTGCTGTGAATCAGCCAATTAACGATCTATCAGCAGAGAGTCTTACTCAGGTGTCGGCGGATCAACCCATTTACATTTTATGTGGTGGCGGAAGTAAAGCCCCACGTGCAGCGGAAAAACTAGAAGGTTTGGACAGCTCACGTGAATATGTGGTTTTAATGGGTGGTACACGTGCTGCGCGCGACGCAGGCATGCCTTTGGAACAAGGTCACTAAGTATCATCAATATGAAGAAAGCGCCGTAAGGCGCTTTTTTGTTGGGTATCGTTTTATTTCTATTTTCTCTAAGCGAGCGTTAGCTTGAAGGTGGAGGAGCTTTAAAATAAGGCTTCTTGGTTTTCACCTTTTTCTGAAAACGTGTAGCTGCCAGTTTTTGTACTAAGTTTTTAGGTACAGCGCAGGCTTCTGCTAAAACTTGTGCCGCCAGTATTTCACTGCACAACGGGGCAAATAAAAAGCCTTTAGAACCGAGTCCTGCAAAGCTGTAAATTTCCTGATCATCACGCATTTTGCCAAGTAGGGGAAAATAATCCTTACTTTGGGCGCGTAGCGAAGCGCGACCTTGCCAAGTATCTACGGGTGCTAAGTTTTCGGCATACGCAGGAAAGACACTGTGGATAAGTTCGTAGTTATGCACATGGTCTTCTGCCAAGACGTCACAATCTTCCCGATTTGGATAAAACGATGCACCTAAAATCAGTTGATCGGCATTGAGCTGCATGCAATAGCCGCCATAGCTATAGGCTTGTGATAATGGCAAAGCCTGATCTGTATTATTTACCCAGCTAACTTGCCCACGAATGGGTTTAAGCATAGGGTAATGCTCAAAAAAAGCACCGCTTTGCAGCGCTGCACAGACGATGACATGATCAAACACTCCAAGTTCAGTATCTAGGCTGTGTAAGATCAGTTGCTGTGCTGTCGTGGTGATTTGTTTAATTTGAGCTTGCTGAAACTGAATGTGCGGATGCGCAAGAATTTCATCACGCAGTTGATGTGGAGAAACTGCTCCTGCTTGCAATAAGCTTAAACTGGCAA
Organism: Acinetobacter sp. YT-02; assembly: GCF_002412355.1. Lineage (NCBI taxonomy): Bacteria > Pseudomonadati > Pseudomonadota > Gammaproteobacteria > Moraxellales > Moraxellaceae > Acinetobacter > Acinetobacter sp. YT-02. The sequence continues at coordinate 27,659 of NZ_NOZT01000039.1, read as the reverse complement.
AGTCGCTTTGTGGCGTAAGTTCGGTTGCACTCTGTGCTGCTAAAATACCTTTTGGGTATTGTGTGGCTAAATCCAGCAATTCATCGGCATGTTTAAGTGCCAGTTGATGAATCTGCAACGGACGAAATGCTTTGAATGCGGCATAGTGATTTAAAGCATGTTGCCATGCCAAAGTCATTAAATGATCAGCACTTTGATGAATTGGGCAAAGTTTTGGGTTTAAGAGTGCCAAAGGATTGCCAGAACCGCCTGCAAGTGGCGCTGTTTGGTCATAGAGCGTGACTTGATGCCCTCGTTGGGAAAATGCCCACGCACAGCTTAAACCCGCAATTCCTGCGCCTATGATCGCAATATGGCGCTGTTGGTTGCTTGTTGTGGTATTTGTTGTAATTTGAGTTTCGTTCTGATCGGATATTGGCTCTATTTCAGGCGCTTGCCAGATGGCTTTCAGCATTTCCCGTTTATGCCCAAAACCGCGTGGGCGGGTGATGTGAATACCGTGTTGTTTTAAGCCACGTTTGAGTACGCCTGCCACACTAAATGAAGCAAAAGTCGTGCCATAATCGGACAGTGCTACAATCGGGTTGAGCACGGTTTCCTGCCACATATCGGGGTTACAGGCGGGTGCAAAGCCATCTAAAAACCACGCATTGACAGGAGCAGTTTTAGCAATGACAGGAAAAACTTCCTGAGCATCGCCTAGCCATAAATCTAGGCTAAAGCGTTCATCTGGAAAGTTTAAACGATGACAGCCTGCAATAGCGGCAGGGTATTGCTGAATCAGCTGTTCAGACAGATGACTGAGTTCGGGCCAAGCCGCTAAGGCACGTATAAGATCGGCTTTGCAAAGTGGAAATTTTTCGACAGAAATTGCGTGTAAATGGCTGCGATTACTGGGACGTACCTGTTGCCATAATTGCCAGAGCGCTAAAATATTTAAGCCTGTACCAAAGCCTGTTTCGCCTACACAAAAATATTCAAAATCATTCAGCGCTGCTAAACGGATGGGTAAGTCATTGCCCTGTAAAAACACATGCCGTGTTTCTAATAAACCGTTGTCTTTAGAGAAATACACATCGCCAAATTGTTTGGAAATGGGCACATCAATACCATCGACCAGTTGCCAATCCAGCTCGGCAGTTTGAATAGGCTGAAACAAAACCAGAGTACCTTAAATCAAGAGGTGAATGCTCACCTTACCATTGGCGGCGACGTTTGGTATAGACATAGCTAGCAATTAAGAAGCCGAGCAATACGCCAACCGCGAGTGTTGCAGCACCGTATAAAAACATTTGCGCACTGCGTTCACTTTGCAGTACTTGAACTTGCACGCCTAAATTATCGTTTTTAAGTTGCAGTTCCTGATTCTGTGCCAAAGCATCGAGGTTTGCCTGTTCAAGTTGTTGCAAACGTGTGCTCTGATCTTTAATCAAGGCTTTGGTTTTAGCTTCCTGAAGGGCTTTATTTTTGGCAATTTGTTCTGCAGTCAGGGGCTTATCTTGTGCAGGAGTAACCCCATTGGCTGTTGCTACAGCTGCCGTGTTGGTCACAGCAGCAGGAGCAGGTGCAGTAGGTGTGGTTGTGGCTGGCTCAACTGCATATACAGGTGAACTGAGCAGAACAGCAACAACACTGGCAACAACGAAACGCATAGCGCTTATCCTTGAGGGAATGCTTTATTGAATGGCTTAACGTCAATGTGGCTATATACGCCTTCTTTTAAGAAAGGTTCATCTTGTAGCCAAGCATCGAGTGCTTCACGACTGTCAAAATCGACAATCATGGTGCTGCCATAAAAGCCTGCTTGCGGATTGTTTGGGTCTTTTGGCATTGCCCCCGCCACAATTAAGCGACCTTCGGCATCGAGTTGTTGCAAACGTGCAAGATGTGCAGGACGGGTCGCAAGACGTTTTTCCAGTGTACCTTCACGGTCAGTACAACTCAGAACAAATAAAGGCATAGTTACTCTCGAATATCGCAGATCAGAAATTATTCAGATGTTTTAAAGTATTTGCGCAATACAATAAACTGCACAATGATAAAGGAAAACATCACAATCATGTCACCAAAAGCAGTGAATTCGCCCCAATATTTTCCGTCCATAAATAAAAATGCAAAAAATACGTGTAGGAAAGACATGACTGCAAACATGGCTGCCCAAGTATAATTCAGGTTTTTCCAGCCAGCTTCGGTCAAGTTGAACACAGGCCCAAATAAGCGTTGAATCAGTGGTTTACGGTCTTTGCTGAACCATGGTGATAGCAAAAAAGCACCTGCAAATACAATGTTTAAAATGGCAGCTTTCAGGCGAATATAAAAGTCATCGCTTAACATTAAAGTAACGCCACCAAAAATTACGGTCATAAACAGCACAATCCACTGTTGTTTATCTAAACGGAATTTTTGCATGATGAACAATGCGCCGTACACCACTAACATCGAGATGATCAGACCTGTGGTGGCCACCAAAATATGGTTGTTATCGACACCGCCTGCAGAGCCGATCAGTTGTAGTAATTGATGATTAGTATCTTTTGGATCTACAGTTTTGTATAAATAAAAGAAAATAATGAGGGGCACAAAGTCTAAAAGTGCTTTCATGTTAGAGTATCTAAATCTGATCAAATAAATGACATAGTATAAGTGATGCACGGCGTAGATTTACATACACACAGTAATATTTCTGATGGAACTTTGTCACCTGCAGAATTGGTGTCTGCGGCAATTCAGCAGGGCATTCATACCTTGGCATTGACTGATCATGACACAATGGATGGGCTGGCTTTGGCAGAGCAAGCGGCTCAGGGGCAAGATTTAAAGATTATTTCGGGAGTGGAAATTTCCAGTCAATGGTCACGTCCTGCCACTAAAAAAAGCTATAGCGTGCATGTGGTGGCGCTAAACATGCAAAATCCTGCACCTTTACAGGCGCTGCTGGAACAGCAAAAACAAATTCGTGCAGAACGTGCCAAACAAATTTGTGATTTACTCACTCCGCTGATCGGACAAGATATTTATAACGATGTGCTTCTTAAAGTTGATGGCGTAGCAGATCGGATTACTCGCACACACATTGCCAAAACTTTACAGGAAAAAGGCATTGTAACGCGTGTGCAGCAAGCATTTGATAAATACATCAAAGAAGGCAAAAAGGCTTATGTGAAATTTGATGGCTTGAGTTTGGAAGATACGATTCGGGTGATTCACGACAGTCAGGGTTTTGCCGTGTTGGCGCATCCAACCCGTTATGATTTATCTGCGACCAATATTCGTTATTTAATTGAAATTTTTGCCAAATATGGGGGTGATGCAGTGGAATTGCCGCCTAATATTGACCCTGCATCGACCCGTCAAATGGTGGATCGCATGATTGCTGAACATGGTCTAAAAGTATCTGTCGGCAGTGATTTTCATGGTGAAAATATGCCGTGGATTAAATTGGGCAATATTCCGCGGGTGAAAGATGGTCAAATTGGGATTTGGGAGAGTTTTGTTGAGTAACTCCCTCATCCCAACCTTCTCATATAAGCAGATGTGATATCCATTATTAAAATTTAGAAAGGATAAAAACTCCTTCTCCCTCTGGGAGAAGGTTGGGAAGAGGGTCTAAAGCAAATTATTGTCCTGTGCCTGAATTGGTGGTGGCGTTGGTTTACCCAACGTACCCAATAATTCAATTTCAATGGTTCTTACCATGGCATCTAAAGGTAAGTCATTGCTTTGCGTGCCAAAAGGTTCTTCAATTTCAGAACTGAGCGCATCCAGACCTAAAAAAGTATAAGCCAAAATACCCACCAAAAGTGGTGTCGCCAATCCGAGCGTAGACCCTAAACTAAACGGCAGCATAAAACAGAAAAAGTACACGGTACGGTTGAGCAAGACTGAATAAGCAAAAGGCAATGGCGTGGTGGCAATACGGTCACAGCCTGTTTGCACCAAACTGAGTTCGGTCACATGCTGATTCATCTGCGTGTAAATAATATCGGAAATTTCACCTTCTTTTAGCGCTTGCATTAACTCCCATTGAATCAAACTGAGCGTATATTGTGGCGCATTGGCTTGTTGATACAGTTGGGTAATGGCTTGCTGACTCATGCCGCTGGTTTGAATCAATTCAGTTGGATTGGCGGTTTGTTGGCGCAAGCGGTCACGTAAGACGTTGGCAAATACAATGACGTGTTGAATAACCCGCTCGCGTCGCCCTTGACTCAACATACGGCAGTTGCGGTCAAAGTGGCGTGCATTGGCAATTAGCATGCCCCAGAGTTTGCGCGCTTCCCACCAACGGTCATAACAGGCACTATTTTTAAAACCCAAAAAGATGGAGAGCACCACGCCAATTAAAGTAAAACCAACCAAAGGCAATTCTGGAAAATGAAAATAGCCAATATAAGATAAACCACCAATAATGGCGGAGAGCAGCATCACCACCCCCAAAGGTGGTAAAATTTTAGGTAAAATCGTGCCTCGCCAAGAAAACAACAAATTAAATACGCTTGGTTGATTGACTATCATTTTATTAGAATCATCACAATTTTTTGATGATCTTCTGTGCTTGAGCGAGCTTTGTCAATATACAAATTTTAAGTGTGCTCAAATTTAAGCAGTTGATGTTCGGCAAAGGAAAAATTACCTTCACTTGAGATGATGCAGTGATCAATCAAACGCAGCTCTAGCAACTGACAGGCTTGCTGAATCTGCTGCGTCAGGATTAAATCTGCAGGTGAAGGTTGTGGCAATCCGAAAGGATGATTGTGTGCAATCACAATCGCCGTAGCGTGTTGGCTAATTGCAAAACGCAGCAATTGATTAATAGAAATTTCACACGAATTCACTGCGCCATAAAATAACTTTTTAAAGCTGATTTTGCGTAAACAGGCATCTAGACAAAGTACCGCAAACACTTCTTGGGTTTCGCCCAAAAGTTCAAAACGCAAATACTCCATCAAACGTTTGGAGTTGCTAAGCTCTAGCGCATCTTGTTTTAAATGTTCAGCCACATAACGCCGTCCGAGTTCTTTAACTGCCATGAGCTGTGAATATTTACTGTTACCCATGCCGTGAAATTGACACAACTCGGCAATGGGTGCATCGAGTAAAGTAGTGAGATTGCCAAAATGCTGAATTAGCAATCGTGCCAACTCCACCGCAGAATGTTGTTGCGAGCCTGAGCGCAGGAAAATAGCCAGTAGTTCGGCATCGGACAAACTTGCAGCACCATTTTGAATCAGACGCTCACGTGGCCGTTCTTGTTCAGGCCAATGTTTAATAGATAAATGCATTGTTATTTGACTTTTTTATTCTAAATTTGAAACTTAAATCCCAACAGATCTCTTGGGAATGACATTATTTAATGCTATTGTGAGCGCCACTGCAACAAAAAGGTGGCTTATTTGTGAGCTTCGATTTAAGCGTCCTCCCTCATAAAAACATTATTTTAGCTGTGACAGGCGGCATTGCGGCCTATAAAAGTGCGATTTTAGTGCGTCGTTTAAAGGATGCGGGGTTTAGTGTTCGCGTGGTCATGACCAAGGGGGCACAAGCTTTTATTACACCGCTGACCTTTCAAGCACTGTCAGGCAATCCAGTACATACCGAATTATTAGATACCGAAGCCGAAGCAGGCATGGGGCATATTGAATTGGCACGGTGGGCCGATTTAATTTTGGTTGCGCCCGCCAGTTGCGACACCTTAGCCAAATTTGCTGCAGGTCTGGCCGATGATTTGCTCAGTACTTTATATTTAGCCACCACTGCACCAGTTTGGGTTGCACCTGCCATGAATCAGCAAATGTGGGCAGCCAAAGCCACACAGCGTAACTTAACCACTTTGGTGGAAGATGGCGTGCATGTAATTATGCCCGATGCGGGCGAACAAGCCTGTGGAGATGTTGGTTTAGGGCGTATGCCAGAACCTGAAGATTTGGCGCATCAGGTGACGCAGTATTTTCATCAGGCACAGCGTGCTTTGGTGGAAAAATTTGGCATGTTGGCAGGCAAAAATGTCACCATTACAGCAGGCCCAACCCGCGAAGCTTTAGACCCTGTGCGTTATATTTCTAACCATAGTACAGGCAAAATGGGTTTTTCTTTGGCTGCAGCCTGTTATGCAGCAGGGGCAAAAGTCACGCTTATTGCAGGCCCAGTTAGTTTAGATACGCCAAATGGGGTACAGCGAATTAATGTGTCTTCTGCAATTCAAATGCTAGATACCAGTTTGCAGATGCTTGAACAAGGCTGTGATATTTTCATCGCTACAGCCGCGGTGGCAGATTACCGCGTGGCAGAAATTGCGGAACACAAAATTAAAAAATTAGGCGATGAGCTGAATGTGGCGTTGGTCAAAAACCCTGATATTGTTGCGACCATTGCGCAACAGGAAAAACGTCCGTTTATGGTTGGCTTTGCTGCAGAAACCCGCAATGTAGAAGAGTATGCAGCAGGCAAGTTGGTGGCGAAAAAACTGGATATGATTGCCTGCAATGACGTTTCCCGTGCCGATATTGGTTTTGCTTCCGATGAAAATGCCATGACGGTATTTTTTGCCGAAAGCTACCGTATGGAAAAACGCGATTTGGAAAAAGCCTCGAAACAGGAAATTGCGCAGCAATTGGTCGAAGCGATACACGATGCCTTGTATCGAGATCCATCTCAGGATGATGATTTTTAATTTTGATCGTCCATCAGCAAACGGATGACATAAAAAACCGCTGAAATTTCAGCAGTTTTTTATATCCAATCGCGAATTAAGCTTGACCTTCAGCTGCAGCGGCTTGAGCACGTTGCATATTGGCTTCAAACTCGGCATCGAAGTTGATTGGCGTTAACAATAATTGTGGGAAGCTGCCTTTGGTAACCATATCATTCACTGCTTCACGCAAGAATGGGAACAAAATGTTCGGGCAGTATGCGCCAAGAATGTACGGTAAACGCTCTTCTTCAACGCCATCAATCAGGAAAATACCAGCTTGGGTAACATCAACAATAAATGCAGTATCGCCGGCGTTGTTGGCTTGAACCACAACTTTTAATGCTACTTCAAAGTGGGTTGGATCAATTTTTTCTGCAGAAGATGACAGGTTGATGTTCAATTCAGGCTGCCATTCTTTGGTAAATACTTGTGCCCCAGGAACTTCAAAAGAAATGTCTTTGGTATAAATACGCTCTAATGCCAATTGTGGTTGAGCTTGTTGTTCTTCACTCATGTTAAATCCTTAAGAGTTGGTTATCGTGTTATGTTTATGCCAATAATTGATCAAGCTTGCCTTCGCGATCTAACGCATATAATTGGTCAAAGCCGCCAATAAATTGGTCATTGATGAAAATTTGTGGAACGGTACGATGATTGGTACGTTGCATTAATTCAACACGTACTTCAGGCGCTTCATTCGACAAATTAATTTCTTTATAGGCAACGCCTTTACGCTCAAGGAGTTGTTTTGCACGAATGCAGTATGGACATACAGTCGTTGAATAAATAGTGACTTCAGCCATGATTGTTCTCCTTGCGAAAAATATTGGGTAAAACTATTTGCTTTTTACTAAAGGTAAACCTTGTGCTTTCCAGTTGCTAATACCGCCATCTAAACGATAGGCATCGGTATGTGCGACCTGTTGTAAAGCACTGCCTGCAACCTGACCCAAGTTACAGATAAAGACCAATGGACGATCTGAGGTTTTTAACTCTTCAACATGCTTGGTAATTTGGCTATAGGGAATATTGCGGCTACCACTGATATGACCTTCACGAAAATCTTTGGCATCACGTAAATCAATCAACATGGCATTTTTAGCTTTGACTAAAATACCCAAAGATTGTGGGGAAATTTTGCGACCATTGCGTTGACCTTCTAACACAAAGAACAACACTACCAATACAGCCAGCGTCCCAAATAAGAAGGGATGATTCCCCATAAATTCGAACCAACGTTCCACAAGTCACCTAATTACAATGTCAAAATTGTTCAAGAGTATAGCGTATAAATATGGCGATCAAAAACACCGCTTCAAGGGCAGCGCCATAATAAAATTAATTTTTTTGTTGCGCTTCGGCAATTTCATCACACAGTCTTAAATAACTGTCTAAACGACGCGATAATATTTCACCTTCTGCAGCAGCCAGTCGCAGCGCACATTGCTTTTCATGTTTATGGGTACAGTTGCGGAATTGGCAATGCCCCAGCAGGTTTTCAATTTCAGGAAAACCATTTTGAATTTTATCTTGGCTTAAGTGCCATAAACCAAATTCACGAATCCCCGGTGAGTCAATTAAGGCTGCACCATCTCCAAAGCCAATTAAGCGGGTAGAGGTTGTGGTGTGTTGTCCAAGTGCTGAGTTTTCTGAAATGATATTGGTCTTTTGCGCCGCTTCAGGCACGATGGCATTAATCAGCGAGCTTTTCCCCACACCCGATTGTCCAACAAAAGCCACCGTTTCACCTGCCAAACGTGCCGCCAAATGCTCTAAATTCGCATCGGACTGGGTTTGCATGACTTCATACCCCAAGTCTTGATATTCCTTAAGCAAGTCTAAAATCGGGTCGTTTTCTTTGAGCAAATCAGATTTGTTTAAGACCAATAAGGCGGGAATATCGGCATCGGCACAAGCAACCAAATAGCGGTCAATCAAGCCCGGTGCAGGTTCAGGCAAAGGCGCAAAAACAATCACAATCAAACTGATATTGGCGGCAACAGGTTTAACTTTGTGATAACGATCAGGTCGGGTCAATAAAGATTGGCGTGGATGAATCGCGGTAATAATCCCTAAACCTGTATTCGGATCGGCTTGCCATTTGACCCGATCTCCCGTCACCAATAATTCTAAATTGGTGCGAGTATGACAACGCCAAATGCTGCCTATTTCGATAGGTTTCCAAAACGGTTCAGGCTCACCTGCGTGCACCACAGGTTTTTCAGGATGAATTTCAGGAACAGATAAAGCCTGCACTTCTAATTGACGACCATAGTGTTGTACCACCAAGCCTTCTAAATCATGTGAAGTGTCAATGTCTGCCTGACGTGACTTGTGTTGTTTTTCAATTCGACGTTGCTGTTGTTCAGTCAATCGACGCTTACGAATTAAAGCCATTCATATCCTAAAAAACCATGAACTCAGGATGGCAAAAATAGCATGAAGCGGGGGCACAGTTACAGCCAAGAAGCAAGAAATTTGCTACTATGTTGTTTTTAAGCCGAATAAGATTGCACATTTATGAGCAGCACGCCTGATACTCGCCTCATTTGGATTGATTTGGAAATGACAGGTTTAGATACCGATAACGACCAAATTATTGAAGTGGCTACCATTGTGACCGATGATCATTTAAATATTTTGGCAGAAGGTCCTGTGCTGGCTGTGCATCAACCTGATCGTATTTTAAATGCCATGGATGAGTGGAATACACGTCAGCATGGACAATCGGGCTTAATTGAGCGTGTGCGTCGCAGCAAACTCACTGCGCAGGATGCAGAACAGCAAACTATTGAGTTTCTGAAAAAATGGGTTAATCCTAAAACATCGCCAATGTGTGGCAACTCAATTTGCCAAGACCGCCGTTTTTTACACCGTTTAATGCCTGAATTGGAACAGTACTTCCATTATCGTAATTTGGATGTTTCATCAGTGAAAGAGTTGGCAAAGCGCTGGCGTCCAGAAATTATGAGCGGTTTGAAAAAGAATGCGTCGCATTTGGCGATGGATGATATTCGTGATTCGATTGCCGAGCTGAAATATTATCGCCAATACTTTTTTATTATGAATCAGGACTAAAACCTTTTTCTGCGTAGGAGATGGAGCTGTAACAGCGATCTCTTACGCTTAAACTGTGTTGGTCACTCATAAATAAGAAATAATAAGATATGACGCAGCATTGCCTTATGCCTTACTTTATATAAAGATATTAGAGGCAAGTTTGTATAAAGCTAAGCAATGCTTAGGTGTTCATTGGTTAAAAGCCAAGCAAAACCAAAAGCTTTATTTTCCTGCCTGCCAAAATGCTTCTCCTGCCTGAATTGGATCACCTGTTTGCGCCAAAGTCTCAAGCCAGACATCATATTGCGCGATGATTGGATGTTGGCTAGGGTGAAAGTCAGGTTTAAACCAATCACGATATTGTGATTGCATTTTGCGTAATTTCCCTTGTTTGCCAAACAGCCATTGCAAGCCACGTACATTCATTTTAAGGCGCTGGGTACGATTAAACCCATCGCATTTCAGCATGACATTGGCGCGGTACAGGGTAAATCCGAACATTAAACCTGTGGTGAGTACCAATGCCATTTTTCGGGTCACTTCAGGCATATTGCCTACCTGCTGCATTACATCAAACGCCACATCACGATGTTCCATTTCTTCAATCGCATGCCATGCAAATAAGGCGCGGACATACGGATGTGCATCTTGTAACGTTTCTTTTTCGCCATAAAAAGTTTCTGCCATGAGTGCAGTTAAATGTTCTGCAGCCGCTGTCATGGCGATATTGTATTGGGGCGAGCGATATTTGAGTTCAAACTTAAACACTTTGTTTAGACGCTGAATAAACTGATCTACAGGCATGCCTTGATCTTTCATAACCTGATTCATTTTGTCGTGTGCAATGCCGTGCTGAGCCTCTTGCCGAATAAAATCGGCAACACGCTGTTTTAAGTCAGGATCTTGAATTTGATCGCGGAACAAACGAACTGATTGAATGAAATAACGCTCGCCATCAGGAAAAGTCAGGCTTAAAGCGTCAAACATGCGGGTCAGAAACGGATCACCTGCAAACCAGTAACGCGGCACATCGGCTAATTTAAAATCGAGATTGCTGCGTACTATGGGCGCAACATGATATTGGACAAGTGCATTCATTTTATTTTATTTCACTCTGGTCAATCCTGTTTGCAGTATGTCGGGCTTTGGCAGATTTGTTTTGACAGTATTTGCCAGTTTTTATACATTAAACGACAAAAGAAAATGATGCATGTCAAAATGAGCAAGCAAATGAGCGAAATTCAAATTCCAAATGGCTATTATCAACTTTGGTTACGCTATTTATCTGCACAGGGCAGAGTTCCTGAGCAGCTTGGATTTTCGCCTGCACAATTGCAGCATTTACAGCATGTGTTGGCATTGCCTATGGATACCCAATCGTCTTATCAATTTTTTAATGAGATCATCCAACACAGTATTCAGTTTTTAGATTGTCCAACGCTTGTTTTTGAATTGGCGCGTTATATTCAGCCTGAACATTTTGGTGTGCTCGGCTATATGGCATCGCGTAGTAATAGTGTTGCAGAAGCCCTTCAATATATGATGCGTTTTAGTCGTTTGGTGGTAGATGGTACGGCAGCCGTACCGATGCGACTGGAACAACAACCAGATGCTTTATATTTATCATGGCCGTTGGTGGATGAAAAATACAGCTTGGTTCATGAAATGACTTTTGCCTGTATGACTCAATTGGCTATGCAAATTTTTGATTTTCAACACTCTCCGATACGGGAGATTCATTTTGCCCATGCACCGCGTATGGCGATGCTGCATTATGAAAAGTTTTATGGTTGTAAGGTTTTATTTAAGCAAGCGGAATATCAAATTGTTTTAAATTTAGAAAGCCTCAGTTTAAAACCACAGCAAGCCGATCCCTCTTTAATTCATTTACTCACCAAACAAGCTGAAGATGCGATTGCGTTAAAACCACAATTAGAAACCGTGCAGCAGCAAGTCCAAGAGCAGGTGGCGCATTATTTACGTTATGAACAGCAAGTGCCGAGCATTGAATGGGTGGCACAGCGTTTATTTCGTTCAGGGCGGACGTTACAGCGTCAGCTTAAACAGGAAGGTACGGGTTTTAAACAGATTCTGGAAATAGAACGGATGCAGCGCTGTGAAAACTTACTACAACAAAATGTGAGTCTAAGCGACATTGCACAGTTGTTGGGTTATTCAGACCAGTCGGCTTTGGCACGTGCTTATAAAGACTGCACAGGACAGACCTTGCTAAAACGTAAACAGCAATTGCAGCAAGCAGAGAATGATGCATTTTCTATACAGCAAGGTACGTTATAAATTGGATCAATTGGCTCATGATCATCAGGTCATTTTGCGCTAAGAGATTGAAAATAAGCTGTGTGTAGCCATGACCGAATCAGCTTTTGCAAGGTTGATAAAGCCTAAGATAAAACCTGAAGTTGTTTATTTTTATCAATATTTTTAAATTTAAAAGCACGATTGAGCAAGTTTCAAAAACCGATAAGCAGGCAAAATTAGGCATCTTTGATCATTGAGAAAAAAGCGCAAATATCAGTAAATGTAGCCTCGCGGTTGTTCTGAATAAATCGTTTTGCAAACAGAAATGCAGCAACCCATGCCTGTGCGCTATTCATTGAGTAAAAAATAGCGTTACAATGGGTCAATTTGTATTTCTACAATAGCAAATGTCTCAGTTTTAATCATTCAAGGAAAATACAACCCTATGTCACGTTTAGCCACACGATTTGCACAGCTTGAATCTCAACAGCGTAAGGCCTTGGTTTCTTATGTTATGGCAGGTGACCCTCATCCAGAAGTCACAGTTCCGTTGTTACATCAAATGGTCGAGGCAGGGGTAGATGTCGTTGAATTAGGTTTGCCGTTTTCAGACCCAATGGCTGATGGTCCAGTAATTGCCCTCGCTGCAGAGCGAGCGTTGGCAGGTGGAACCAATACGCTAGATGCTTTAAACATGGTCAAAGAGTTCCGTCAAAAAGATCAGGAAACTCCTGTGGTATTGATGGGATATTTAAACCCTGTAGAAGTCATTGGTTATGAAAAGTTTGTTGAATATGCACATGACTGTGGTGTCGATGGTGTACTTCTGGTCGATTTACCACCTGAAGAAGCCCAAGAATTTGATGAAGTCCTGAATAAATATGGGATGAATCAAATTTTCTTGTTAGCGCCAACTTCTACACCAGAGCGTATTCAATTTGTTGCAAACCAAGCCAGTGGCTTTATTTATTATGTTTCTTTGAAAGGCGTGACGGGTGCAGCAACACTTGATGTTGCAGAAGCAGCAACCCGCATCCAACAGATTAAAGCTGTAACCAACGTGCCTGTGGGTGTGGGTTTTGGCATCAGTGATGCTGCATCTGCCAAAGCAATGGGCGCGGCTGCCGACGCAGTCATTGTCGGAAGTGCTTTTGTAAAACAATTTGCGAGCTTAGCACCAGAACAAGCCGTCATTGCAACGGTTAATAAAGTGAAGGAGCTTCGAGCTGCGCTCGATGAGTTAGTATGAGTCAAGAAGTGAAAACAGGGAAAATTCTAAGCCCATCGACGCCGTGGACTGCACGTGGTGTACCTGGTATTGAAACACCAGATGAGCAACAAGCGTTAAAAGCGATCTTTACTGAACCAACGATTGAATGTCCAGAATGTCATGCCTTGGTGACACGTACAGCAATGTCATTCAACGCTTATGTATGTCCACAATGTGATGAACATTTACGCATGAAAGCGCGTGAGCGTTTAACTTGGTTCTTTGACCAAGTGCAAAATGAATTAGGTCAAGAATTCTCTGCTAAAGACCCACTTAAATTTGTAGATAGCAAAGCTTATCCTGAGCGTATGACGGAAGCGCAAAAGAAGACGGGTGAAACCGAAGCGTTAGTGGTGATGCAGGGCTTATTAAAAAATATGCCAGTCATTGCTTGCGCATTTGAGTTTGACTTTATGGGCGGCTCAATGGGTACTGTCGTTGGTGACCGTTTTGTGCAAGCCGCTGAACGTGCGATTCAGCAAAAACAACCATTAGTTTGCTTCGCAGCATCGGGTGGTGCGCGTATGCAAGAAGGCATGTTGTCTTTAATGCAAATGGCGCGTACCTCTGCTGCAATTCAACGCATGAAAGAAGCAGGCTTGCCGTACATCGTGGTATTAACTCATCCTGTTTACGGGGGGGTAACTGCATCATTGGCGATGCTGGGTGATGTACACATTGCAGAACCTAAAGCAATGATTGGTTTCGCGGGTAAACGTGTGATTGAGCAAACTGTACGAGAAAAACTCGAAGAGCCGTTCCAACGTGCAGAATACTTACTTGATCATGGTGTGGTCGATCAAATTGTCCATCGTCATGCATTACGTGATACAGTTTATCGTATTCTTGCGAAACTGATGAACTTGCCTTGAACACAGCGCCTCTTGCAACCGATGATTTAAACACATGGCTCAATTATTGGAGCCATGTTCACGTTACGGGTATTGATTTAGGTTTGGAACGGGTCATTCCTGTTGCAGAAAAACTGGGGGTAACCCATCCTAAGGCCAAAGTCATTACAGTTGCGGGAACCAATGGCAAAGGCTCAACCACAACCACTTTAGCGGCTATTTTAAATGCGCAGGGTTATCGGGTTGGGCTTTACCAATCGCCACATATTTACCGTTTTAATGAACGAGTCAAATTAGCAGGCGTCGAGGTCGATGATCAAAGTTTGATTGATGCTTTTGTGCAAGTCGATCAAGCACGACGTGATTGCGATCTGAGTTTATCTTTTTTTGAGGCCACGACTTTGGCAGCCTTTGTGATTTTTAAAGCACGTGATTGCGATGTATGGGTGCTTGAAGTCGGTTTAGGTGGACGCTTAGATGTGGTCAATGTCGTCAATCCTGATGTGGCGGTTATTACCAATATCGGTTTAGATCATGTCGATTGGTTAGGCGATAGCATCGAAAAAATTGCCTATGAAAAAGCAGGCATTATTCGTCCTAACATTCCTGTCATTTTTGCAGGTCAGCAAGATTTGCCTCAAGCTATTCACGACAAAGCAGCAACCTGCAATGCCTCCTTATTTGTTTTGAATCGTGATTATTTTTATCGAGAAATGCAAGATGGTGAGTCGTGGATGTTTGCTGCATCGGGCTGCACCTTAAAACTTCCAACAGGCAGCTTGGCGCTCGACAATATTTCAACTGCGGTGGCAGCAGTCTTGCATAGCGGTTTAGAAATCACCCAAGATGCGATAGCACAAGGTATTCAAACTGCTAAATTGGCAGGGCGTTTTGAAATTCGTCAAATTCAGGGCAAAACTGTGATTTTTGATGCAGGACATAACCCGCATGGCGTTGAATTTTTGTTAAAGCAATTGCGCAATTTCTTAAATTACAATAAACAGTACACTGAAGTAATCAGTGTTTTTTCAATGCTTGCGGATAAAGATATAAATTCTGTGGTTGAGTTATTGAAAGATAGTGTCGTAAAGTGGAAAATTGCCACATTAAATGTGCCTCGTGCGGCAGAGATCACAATTTTGGATCAGGCTTTGCAAGGCGAAACAATACAACACTTCGACAGTATACAATTGGCTTTTAAATCAGCACTGGATGAAACTAAAAATAATCAGCTGATTTTGGTATGTGGATCATTTCATACCTTAGAAGCGGTATGGGAGTATTTGGAAGAATGTCAATGAATAACAAACAACGCTGGATGGGTGGCGTTGTTTTATTAGGTGGTGGTGTTTTATTGGCAGCATTGCTTTTAAAAGGGCAAGAAGAAATACATCAAAATAATGTGAAAACTCCGAGCCAAGCCGAACAAGTTCAAGATAAAAATGCCAATCAGGCAGAAATGGTGCAATTGCAACCTTTAACTGTCGATGTGCAAACCGAGCAGCGTCTGCTTGAAGAGCAGCGCCGTGCGCGTGAAAAAGCAGTGGCAGAGCAAGAAGCACGTGCAGCTGAGTTTTTAGCAATGCAGCAACAGGCAGAAGCTGAAGCAGCGCGTAAAGCTGCAGAAGAATATGCTGCATTAAATGCCTTACGTTCTGGTCAGCAGCAAAGTTCTGACAACATTCCGCCTGAATTGGTCGAAGATGAACAAGTTAAGCAAAAGCGTTTGGCTGAAGAAAAAGCCGCTCAGCAAAAGAAGTTAGAGCAGCTACAGGCAACGGATGCCAAAAAAGCTGCTGAGTTAAAAGCTGCGCAAGAGAGGAGTGCTGCAGAGAAAAAAGCAGCAGATGAAAAGCGTTTAGCTGAAGAAAAACGCATTGCCGAAGAGAAGCGCAAAGCTGAAGAACAACGTCAAGCTGATGCGAAACGTAAAGCAGAGCAAGAGCGTAAAGCTGAACAAGAGCGCAAAGCAGCAGAAGCGAAAAAAGAAGCAGAACGTAAGGCTGCCGAAGAAAAACGTAAAGCTGAGGAAAAACGCAAAGCTGAAGAAGCTGCCAAGAAAAAGGCTGAAGCTGAAAAAGCACGTAAGTTATTGGAAGAAGGTGATAAGCAGTGGATGGTACAAGTGGCTTTGGCTGCTAACCAAGCCAATGCCGATGCTTTGGCGGCAAAACTGAAAGCCAAAGGTTATAAAGTCACCCAAAGTCCAACGTCTAAAGGGGTTCGGATTATGGTTGGGCCATCTAAAGACCGTGATGCTGCCGATGCAACCCGTAAGAAAATTACTGCAGATCAAAGTTTGAATATGAAATCTGCATGGGTGATTGACTGGGTGCCATTAGATAAACGTGACTAGACCATTCATCAAGATGCGTATTAACAAAGGATTTAATCTTTCGGGTTAAATCCTTTTTTAATTAGGCTTTTGGTATTTGATATTGCGCTAAGGCAATTGGATCATGTGCGCAAATAATCTCAACTTGTGGTGCAGTTTGAGCCAAATGCTGAATATTCGCTAAAGTCTTTAAACGCATTAAATTATTTTCTGCAAACAAATACTCAACTGTATGTAGTGCTGGGAAGCATTGTTTAGGGTCTAGCTGTGCTTGCGCATAATAAGCATCGCCACAGAAAAATAACCAGCCCTGTGCCTGCCGAATGGCAATGCCACAATGACCAGCGGAGTGTCCAGGCAAAGGAATCAGTAAAATTTCATCCTTAAAAATTGTTAAACCTTGCACACGATTAAAATTAAACCAAGCTTCACCTCGGGTTGGTTCTAAAAAATCCCAATGAGTATGTTGCTGAAATTGCTTAGGTTTATAACGCATGCGATTTTTTAAAGACTTTAAATTGCAGGCTGCCTTGTATTCACTCGCGAAGATATGCACAGTCGCGTTTGGAAAATCAGCAATCCCACCCGCATGATCAAAGTCCAAATGCGATACCAAAATATGTTGCACATCACTGGCCTGATAACCAAGTTGCTGGATTTGCTTGAGTGCGGTCTGGCTTAAGTCGTGTTGAATCCGAGCGGTATGGGTCAGTAATGTGCCTAAACGCTGTTTGGGATGTAAATAATCCTCAACGCCTAAGCCTGTATCGACCAAGACCAAGCCTTGATCTGTTTCTAATAATAGACAATGGCAGACCAATTTTGCCTGCCAACCTTGTTGTCCAAATAAAGGCGCACAGATTGGGCAAAACGTGCCGCAATGTAAATGATGAATGTTGTAGATCACAAAATGACGTTTTTTTATGAATGTTATTTTGCTTATACCTGATCTGTTGTGTGTCGCCAATCACAATTGGATTAACGGAATTGGAGCATAAAAAAGGCCTATCCAAAGATAGGCTTGTTCACGCATTATTCAATTAAGTGCGATTCGGTTGTTTGGTTAAACGTAAATAAGGCTTGATAGCATGGTAGCCACTTGGGAAGCGTTCTTTGAGCTCTGCTTCGTCCTGAATGGACGGCACAATTACCACATCTTCACCATCTTGCCAGTTGGCAGGTGTTGCAACCTTGTAATTGTCAGTCAGTTGTAGTGAATCAATGACACGTAAAATTTCGTGGAAATTACGTCCTGTAGAAGCAGGATAAGTAATGATCAAGCGTACTTTTTTATTTGGATCAATAATGATTAATGAGCGAACAGTCAGTGTTTCGCTTGCATTCGGGTGAATAAAATCGTACAGCGTAGATACTTTACGATCTTGGTCAGCAAGAATTGGGAAATTAACCGTCGTGTTTTGGGTTTCGTTAATATCTTGAATCCAGCCTTTGTGAGATTCAGCATCATCTACAGAAAGTGCAATCGCTTTGACATTGCGCTTGCTGAATTCATCTTTCAGTTTTGCGGTATAGCCTAGCTCGGTGGTGCAGACAGGTGTGTAATCGGCAGGATGCGAAAATAGAATGCCCCAGCTGTCACCTAAAAATTCATAAAAATCAATTGGGCCTTCATTTGAATCTTGCGTGAAGTTGGGTGCAGTGTCACCTAAGCGAATAGTCATTGTGTACCTCTGTCTTGTTTTGTTGTGTGATGTGTGCGTACTACTATGCGCCATTCCTTTTGCAGAATTAAATAGTGTTTTTGTATGTGCTTATGAGTAAATTGAATATGCTGTGTCGTTTTTATTGCATTTTCAAAATAGATTCATGTGTGATTGCTATATATCGTCCGCTCGAAATTTGTTACATTAACTGCCACTTAGCAGCGAGAAATGGCAAGTAGAGATTGGAATTTTTAATAGGTTTTTGTGCAAAACCCTTGTACTTCAAATTTCTAGCACCATAATAACCACTAAGAAAAACCTATTTATTTGACAAGCAAGATTTAGAGAGTTTATTCATGTTGGCAAGTCTGATCGGAGGAATCTTCGGTACTAAAAATGAGCGCGAACTCAAACGCATGCGTAAAATCGTAGACAAGATTAATGCGCTCGAGCCGACGATATCTGCCTTAAGCGATGCAGACTTATCTGCAAAAACCGAAGAATTCAAACAACGTTATAACAAAGGCGAAAGTTTAGATAAATTATTACCAGAAGCATTTGCAGTATGTCGTGAAGCCGCCAAACGTGTCATGAGCATGCGTCACTATGACGTGCAGTTGATTGGTGGTATTACCTTGCATGAAGGTAAAATTGCAGAAATGCGTACAGGTGAAGGTAAAACCCTAATGGGAACTTTGGCCTGTTATTTAAATGCTTTAAGCGGTCAGGGCGTGCACGTCATTACTGTGAACGACTACTTGGCACAGCGTGATGCCGAACTCAACCGCCCTTTATTTGAGTTTTTAGGTTTAAGCATTGGCATTATCTATTCCATGCAAGACCCGACTGAAAAAGCACAGGCTTATCGCGCAGACATTACCTACGGTACCAATAACGAATTTGGTTTCGACTACTTGCGTGACAACATGGTGTTCTCGCTGAGTGAGAAAAAACAGCGTGGTCTGACTTATGCCATTATTGATGAAGTGGACTCGATCTTAATTGATGAAGCACGTACCCCATTAATCATTTCTGGTCAAAGTGATGACTCATCGCAGTTATATGCAGCAATCAACACCATTCCGCCAAAATTGCATGCACAAAAAGAAGAAAAAGTAGCCGATGGTGGACATTTCTGGATTGATGAAAAACAACGTACTGTAGAAATGACCGAAATTGGTTATGAAACGGTAGAAAATGAATTAATTCAAATGGGTTTATTGGCAGAAGGCGAAAGTCTGTATTCTGCATCTAACCTGAATTTGGTGCATCACGTATCTGCAGCTATTCGTGCGCACTTCTTGTATCAACGCAACGTGCATTACATCATCCATGATGGTGAAGTGATTATTGTCGATGAAAACACAGGTCGTACCATGCCTGGCCGTCGCTGGTCAGAAGGTTTGCACCAAGCGGTAGAAGCGAAAGAAGGTCTAGAAATTCAGCCTGAAAACCAGACTTTAGCGACCACAACCTTCCAGAACTATTTCCGTTTATACAAAAAGCTTTCGGGAATGACGGGTACTGCAGACACTGAAGCTGCAGAAATGAAAGAAATTTATGGTCTTGATGTGGTCATCATTCCAACGCACCGACCAATGATTCGTAATGACCAAAACGATTTAATTTATTTAAACCGTACTGGTAAATACAACGCGATTATTCAAGAAATTCAACGCGTGCATGAAGCGGGTGTCGCACCAATTCTGATTGGTACAGCGACCATTGAAGCTTCAGAAATTTTATCGGATAAACTGCGTGAAGCAGGTATTCAGCACGAAGTATTGAATGCGAAGCAACACGAACGCGAAGCTGACATCATTGCGCAAGCAGGCTCACCACGTGCGGTGACTATTGCCACGAACATGGCGGGTCGTGGTACAGATATTTTGCTAGGTGGTAACTGGAAAGCTTTGCTAGCCAAAATTGAAAACCCAACTCCTGAAGATGAAGCGCGTTTAAAGGCAGAGTGGGAACAAAACCATGACATGGTGTTAAGTTCAGGTGGCTTACACATTATTGGTTCAGAACGTCACGAATCGCGTCGTATTGACAACCAGTTGCGTGGTCGTGCAGGTCGTCAGGGTGACCCAGGCGTGTCACGTTTCTATCTGTCACTCGAAGATGACTTAATGCGTATTTTCGCAGGTGATCGTGTTGTAGCAATGATGCGTGCTATGGGCTTGCAGGAAGATGAAGCGATTGAACACAAAATGGTGTCACGCTCTATCGAAAATGCACAGCGTAAAGTTGAGGCACGTAACTTCGACATCCGTAAAAACTTGTTGAAATACGATGACGTAAACAACGAACAACGTAAGATCATTTATTCACAGCGTGATGATATTCTGGCAGAAAGCACGCTGCAAGACTATATTGAAGAAATGCACCGTGAAGTGGTCACAGGTATGATCGCCAATTATATTCCACCAGAATCGATTCATGATCAATGGGATATTGATGGTTTAGAGCGTGCCTTGCGTGATGATTTGGGCATCGAATTACCAATTAACCAATGGCTCGAAGATGATCGTCGCCTAGATGAAGAAGCTTTGGTTGAACGTATTGCCGATGAAATTGTGACACGTTACCGTGCACGTCGTCAGCAAATGGGTGATGAATCTGCTGCGATGCTAGAACGCCACTTTATGCTCAGTTCACTTGATCGTCACTGGAAAGATCATTTGGCGGCTATGGACTATTTGCGTCAAGGGATTCATTTACGTGGTTATGCACAAAAGAACCCTGAGCAAGAGTACAAAAAAGAAGCCTTTAACTTATTTGTGAATATGTTGGGTGTGATTAAAGCTGATGTCGTTACCGATCTTTCGCGTGTGCATGTACCAACACCTGAAGAACTGGCAGCGATGGAAGCTCAACAGCAAGCGCAAGCAGAAGCGATGCAGCTTAATCTTTCACATGCTGATGTAGATGGTTTAACGGGCGAAACCTTTGAATCAGAACCACAGTACAGTGCTGCTGAGCAAACGGTTGTTCCACCTGCAAGCCGTAACTCGCCATGCCCATGTGGTTCAGGACTGAAATATAAACAGTGTCACGGTAAAATCTAAACCTGACTTGTTACAACTTAAGCAGAACTTTGGTTCTGCTTTTTGTATTTTGGGGTGCAAAATCTTTGTGGTAATAGTTTTGCAAGATGTGTATAGCATTTGCAGATTTTGGAATTAAATGCTATTTAGTTGCACATGCAATATCCACGTGTGGAACAAAAAATGAAAAAAGTATTACAACCTTTAATGATTGTTGCCTTGAGCTTGCCTACTTTCGCATTTGCAAATGCGGCAACAACGACAACTCCTGCAAAAGTTCAAGCTGCTGTGGGTGCGACCACTGCACAGGTACAAGTGGATAATGGTCACGTGACTGTGGCAAGCCCACGCACAGGTATTCGTTATACCTTTGCTAATCCAGATCAGCGTCCAATCGTGTTGCAGACTGCAGCGATTGCACCTGCGAATGCTGCCAATGTAAATCGTATTGTGGCTGCAAATCCTGCTTTATCTGCAGCAAGTCAAGAACGTGCAAAACAGGCTTTATTGGGTGAAACCGTGGTTGCGACTACGCCATAATCCAAATAGGCTCAATCAGTATAATTTTAGTTGCTGATGCATTACATTGAAGATTAAAACCAGTCCATACGGGCTGGTTTTTTATATATGACCTTGTGTATTAACAAAAGTTGAATCAAGCAGGGAGGATGCTCGATTTTTTCTTCAATTTCCACTAAGCTGTGACATTCTCAAATTTGTACTGGAAATTTCAAAATGGCAGTTGGTGACGTCTCTATGCCACACATGCATGTGGTCAAAGGTGTAAAAATTGGTTCAGCAGAGGCTTATGTGCGTTATCAGAACCGACGTGACCTGGTTATTTTTGAATTTGCAGCAGGCTCAAATGTAGTGGGCGTATTTACTCAAAACGCATTTTGCGCTGCGCCTGTGCATGTGTCCAAAGCACATTTAGCTCAAGGCAATCCGCGTTATTTGGTCATTAATACAGGTAATGCCAATGCGGGTACAGGCAAATTGGGTATGCAAAATGCAGAAATCACCTGTGCCAAATTGGCTGAATTGGCAGGTGTATCTACCCAAGAAGTTTTGCCATTTTCTACAGGTGTGATTGGTGAGCAATTGCCGATTGAGCGCTTGGTTGCTGGTTTAGCGCCTGCGCTGGCATCGTTACGTGAGGATGCTTGGCATGATGCTGCGACAGGTATTATGACCACAGATACCACGCCAAAAGGTGCATCTGAGCAGTTTGAGTTAGATGGTATTACTTATAGCATGACAGGCATTTCTAAAGGTGCAGGTATGATTCGCCCAAATATGGCGACCATGCTTAGCTATGTTGCAACCGATGCACCAATTCAACGTGACATCTTGCAGCAATTACTCAAACACAGTGTAGAACAATCGTTTAACCGTATTACTGTAGATGGCGATACCTCGACCAATGATTCATGTATCTTGGTGGCGACAGGTCAGGCGGGTGGCACTGAAATTTGCAGTGAAAATGACCCGCGTTATGCTGTGGTATTAGATGTTTTGAATCGTGTGATGTTGCGTTTGGCACAACTGATTATCCGTGATGGTGAAGGTGCAACAAAATTCATCACGGTACGTGTTGAAGATGGTGACAATACCCAAGAATGTTGTGATATTGCGTACAGCATTGCACATTCACCATTGGTAAAAACGGCCATTTTTGCCTCAGATCCAAACTGGGGGCGTATTCTTGCTGCAATTGGTTATGCAGGCGTGCCAAATTTAGACGTTGAAAAAATTCAGGTTTGGTTGGATGATGTGCAAATTTGCAAAGATGGCGGTGCTGCTGCCGACTATACCGAAGCAGCGGGCGCGCGAGTCATGGCACAAACCGAAATGACCATTCGTGTAAATTTAGGACGTGGTCAAGCGACAGATACAGTCTATACTTGTGACTTGTCTTACGATTATGTCAAGATCAACGCGGATTACCGTTCGTAAAAATTCAAATTGAGTGATAAAGCCTCCGTTGTGAGGCTTTTTTAGCATTCAATCGGCAAAGGGCTGGTGAATGAGTAAATTGCCCCCATATCATCAGTGACTTGAGTAAGCTTGTGTTCGGGCAAGCATGAAGATAGAGAAGACGTTGTTATGAATGATGCGACCAATTTAATTGCCAATGAAGCCAAATCAATTGTGCAGGCGCATTTAGATCGCTTGGGTGAAACCAAAGAACATCATTTGAGTGAGCAAGCCAAGCAGGAAAAATTTGCGCAAATTAAAGCAGAACTCGAAAAGCACAATGCTGTCTTGGTTGCCCATTATTACTGCGATCCTGAAGTACAGGAACTGGCTGAATTAACAGGTGGCTGTGTTTCGGATTCACTGGAAATGGCACGTTTTGGTCGTGATCATGCGGCAACCACGTTGGTCGTAGCTGGTGTAAAATTTATGGGCGAAACTGCCAAAATTTTATCGCCAGAAAAAACCATTCTTATGCCAACTTTAGAAGCGACTTGTTCGCTAGACTTAGGTTGTCCTGTCGATGAGTTTAGCCGCTTCTGTGATGCGCATCCTGATCATACAGTCGTGGTTTATGCCAACACGTCCGCTGCGGTAAAAGCGCGTGCAGATTGGGTCGTTACCTCAAGCTGTGCGGTTGAAATTATTGAACATCTCGATAGCTTAGGTGAAAAAATCATTTGGGCGCCAGATCAGCACTTAGGACGCTATATTCAAAAGAAAACTGGCGCAGATATGCTGCTTTGGGATGGTTCGTGTATTGTGCATGAAGAATTCCGTTCACGCGGTATAACCAATATGAAAGCCATGTATCCGGATGCAGCAGTTTTGGTGCATCCAGAATCACCAGAATCAGTTGTTGATGTAGCTGATGCGGTGGGCAGTACCTCGCAACTTATTCAAGCGGCAAAAACTTTGCCACACGAGCGTTTAATTGTGGCAACAGACCGCGGTATTTTCTACAAGATGCAGCAAGCTGTACCAAATAAAATTCTAATTGAAGCACCAACTGCAGGTGAGGGTGCAACCTGTCGTTCATGCGCACACTGCCCGTGGATGGCGATGAATGAATTGGATGGAATTTTGCATGTATTGCAAACAGGTGATCAAGAAGTATTCGTTGAACCTGCCATGGCAGAACGTGCTAAATTACCACTAGATCGTATGTTGAATTTCAGTGCGAGCTTAAAACGCTAAAATTGATTGAAAAATATCAAAAATGCTTGATAAATATACGGTTGAAGCTTTTTTTTAATTTTTTTTAAATATAGGTGTTGACGTCTTCGGGCGTCGCGCCTAGAATGCACACCGTACCGCACGATGTGCGATACACAAAAAGCTGAGATGAATCGGAGCATAGCACAGCCTGGTAGTGCACCTGGTTTGGGACCAGGGGGTCGTAGGTTCGAATCCTACTGCTCCGACCAATTCTTCAAGGCAACGTATCGCATGATATTATGTATCATCGGTCATGCGCCTGTAGCTCAGTTGGATAGAGCATCCGCCTTCTAAGCGGATGGTCACAGGTTCGAATCCTGTCAGGCGCGCCATTTTTTGGTAGCTTGGTATAAAAGAACCAAACATGATGGTGGATGTAGCTCAGTTGGTAGAGCCCTGGATTGTGATTCCAGTTGTCGCGGGTTCGAATCCCGTCATTCACCCCAATCTCTTTGAGAGATAAACGGAGCATAGCACAGCCTGGTAGTGCACCTGGTTTGGGACCAGGGGGTCGTAGGTTCGAATCCTACTGCTCCGACCATTTTCTAAATAGAACAGATACTAAGTAGAAATGGTTAAGTCAATAAAGATACCGCGTTAAGCGGTTTTTTTATGCCTGAAATTTATGAAAGCCTTGTTGGTTTAAAATTGATTTCGTATTAGTTATTGGTCAGCATAAAAAAGCCTCAAGAATGAGGCTCAATATAAGAAAAGTTTTAGTGTCTTTTTTATTAAGGCACAATCGTCACATTGACGCGTCGGTTGGTGGCACGATTTGCTGGTGTGTCATTGCTTACCATTGGTTGTGTTGCACCACGTCCAATCACCTGAATATTTTTTCTTTCAAAACCCTGATCTAAAAAGATCTGAGCCACATTTTGGGCGCGTTTTTCCGATAGGGTTTGATTGTAGCTGGCTAAACCTACGTTGTCTGTGTGACCAATAAACTTGAGTTTATCCAAGTCATATTTATGCAGCTGTTGTGCCAATTGGTTGAGGCGTTCTTTTTGGCTATTTTGAATGGCGTATTCATCAAAACCAAATAACAAGCGTTCAGGCAGGGCTAAGGTCCAGCCATCATCACTTAAAATAAAGCCTTCTTGTTTTAGCATGCGCGCCTGCTTATAGCTGACATTCCCCAAACTCATGCAAGCACTGAGTGAAACCATAACAAGAATAAGTGTGCCGATCAGAACTTTTTTAAGCATAAGGAACCTGTTTATTGTTTGATTGAGGTGAAATATACCATTTTGATTGATCATGTTTGGCTTTGAGCATTGCGCGATCGACATCGGCAATTAAATTTTCAGGAGTTTTTGCATATTCAATCAATGCTACGCCAATACTGACATTTAAGGAAACTTGTTGCTGTTCATACTTAAATGTAGAGGTATAGCAAGCATGAATCTTTTGACAATAATCCTCTAATTCTGCAGTGGAGTGTGAGCCAGTTAAGATTACTGCAAACTCATCGCCACCTAAACGCGCAACAAACGCATGTGAGGGCAAAATCTGAATTAGACAATGTGATGAATCACGTAAAATATTATCGCCCGTCAAATGCCCAAATTGGTTATTGATTTGGTTAAAGTTATTAATGTCTAAAAAAAATACTGCAGCCGTAGCAGAAGGCTGGGTAAATAGCTTAAACAGTGTTTCATAAAAATAATTACGATTTGGCAACTGCGTTAAATTGTCGTATTGCGACTGAAATTGCAGTTTATGATTTTCAACCAATAAATTCTTATGGGATTGTTCAATCTCATTGAGTAAGCCATTAAAGGCATAACTCAGTTCATGAAGTTCTTGAATATCTGAACTTGAAACGCGCAGCTTATAATTTTTTTGTGCACTGATCTCCTGTGCCGAGCTGACAATAGAACTTAAAGATTGCATGAGATATTGATAAATTGAATTAATTGACCAAAACACAGCAATTAAAAGCAAAATAAAACCGAAAATTAATCCTAAAACGATTTTATAAAAGAAACTGACCAAGTCACTAGAGTTTCCATACACCACCAGTTCGCCATAGTTTTGCTGATCATGGTCAATACTCAGCCGAACAGGATGATTAAAAAACAAATAATCCAATAAAGCTTGAATTGAGAAATGCTCTAGACCTTGCTGTTCAATAAAGGCAATACGTGTCTGTTTAGGTGAGCGTACTTCAATTGAACGAATAGAATAACGCTGCGTATGTTCAGAGAGAATTTTGTTGAGCGTCATTTGATCATTAAAAACCACTGCAGGCTGAATGCGTTCATTTAATGCTGCAGATAAACTTTGCAAACTATTTTTTGCGAAGGTGTTCATGGTGTAGGTTGAAATGACCAGAAAAATCATTGAACAAATTGTAAAAGTCAGAGCAAAGATAGTGAGTTGTGCGCGTGTGAATAATTGATGCAAGGTAATTGGAGTGTATAACTGCTTCATGAGTTTGACTCCGATGTTTTTGCAAGCAGTAATACACGCGGATCAATATGCACTTGAGATTGAGTCAAGCTTTCCATGTTGACTTTAAAAGCATAGTTATCATTTTTTTTATAAAGACAAAAAGCGCTGCCAGTTTCACATTCCAGATTGTTTAAACTAATAGATAGGGCTGGAAATCGAACTTGAGTATTTAAGGTATGTTGTTCTTGTGCAGCAGAAAGCGTAGAAAAAATTAATATTTGACAATTACTTTTAGATATTTCATGGCTTTGAATGGGTTGAATGTCATATTTATTATGTAATGGGGCATGTTTTTTGAATTGTTGTGCAATATTATCTTGATTTACAACACAAAGTTTGGGCGTGCTAGCTTGCCATTTTGCATACGCTAAAATGGAGAATGTAGTGTTATAAAGATTTGATGCAGGTGCAGCATACAAAATAGGTGTTTGCATTGCTACAAATGACAGCAAGGTTATTATTTTTAAATTTTGAGTCATTTCAACACAACACGAATGAACATTAAAGTAGTGTAGCTAATATTGGAAAATAAGCATACTGCTAATTTTGAGCAAGAATGATACAGATCTAAATGATTTTGCCGAATAAATAACCGTTTGGATTAAAAAACTGATAAAACTTAAAAAGAGGGGTTGCATGGCGAAATATTTGCCCTATAATGCACATCCATCGGCGGTGATGAAGATTAAAACTTCTGATAAAACAATGACTTGGTTAAGAATGATTGAGTTGGGTTTTAGAGAGAAAGTTTAAAATAATTTAAATTACCAGTTGACACTTTAGAAATAAAGCGTAATATAGCCGACCTAGCTTGATGCTGACGAAGC
>NZ_NOZT01000038.1:0-37692 GCF_002412355.1 Acinetobacter sp. YT-02 | reverse complement strand
AAGGTTTAGCAGATGTACAACTTGCGACACTAAACTGGGTAGATTGGTTCAATAAAAAGCGTGTACACAGTGCATTGGGTTATGTATCACCTTTTGAGTTTGAAGCAAGGTACTATGATAAGATTAACCCGTTAGGTCAGGTGGCCTAACTTAAATAAAAAAGTCTCCGACAAACCCGGTACGGTTCAGTCCATCACCATCAGGCTCTCGATATTCTTTTTTTTTCAATCTCCAATGCACTAAGTGTTGCATCACTCATTGGACGCTTCTTAATTTCCGCTCGTTTTATAGTCTTTCTTGTATGGTGACTTTTCACTAACTCACACTATACACGCTACCATACACAGCAACAAGCTATAAGAAACTTCATATAACGGCATAAACAGGCATAAAAAAAGCCTAAACCATTAAGATTTAAGCTTTATTTACTCATATACCGTAATGTTACGACATACAAATTTAAGAATTTGGTGGAGGTGGCGGCAACTTAACTGAAACTACAATTCGCTAATATGTATTAAATTAACTACTCTACATTTTTATACATTAATTGATCCAAATAATCAGACCATGCTTGCATCATCACTGTACGCTCTTCTAAATACTTTGTACGGTTGTATGCTCTGCCATGCATATCACGAACCTGATGAGCAAGTTGCTGTTCAATCCTTTCGATAGGAAACTTTAATACCTCATCCAATAAAGTTCTGGCTGTAGCCCTAAAGCCATGACCTGTCGTTTCACCATTTTCAAAACCATATTGCTTTAACCGCTTGTTAATAGTTGACTCACTAATCGTTTTAGACTGATCTCGCATCGATACAAAGCAATACTCAGTATAACCTGTCATCTGGTGTAATTCTTTAAATAAGGTTATTACTTGATCTGACAGAGGAACAATATGCTGTAATGCTGTCTGATTCTTCGTCTTAGGAGGAGTGTATTTCCAAACTCGATTTTCAAAATCAATGTCTGCCCACTTCGCGCCCCTCAACTCTCCTGGACGTACAAAAACATGGGGTAAAATTTTTACAGCATAATCTATCGCGATATCACCCCGACCAACACTATTATAAATATTCCTTAATAACTGTCCTAACAACTGCTCATCTGTGACCGCAGATCTATGCTTGGTTTTACCAACTTTTAAAATCCCACTGATTTGGTCTGCCACATTAAATTGGCATAAGCCTAAAGCAATCGCATAACGAAAGACTTGGGATGCTTTGCTTCTCATACGCTTTGCTGAATCTGTCTTACCTTGCCTTTCGTATATACGACACACTTCTAAAATTTGCGATGGTGTAATACTGTCTATCGGATAATCTCCAATTGCAGCATACAACTTATCCCAAACAAATTGATTCCTTCGCTGAGTGCTAGGCTCCAACTCTTCTGTTTTACGATATTCATTTGCGATTAGCTTAAAAGTATTTTTTTTATGCGTTATTTCAGCTTCTCGTTTTTTCTGCATGGCAGGATCAATATTCTGAACAAGCTGTTCTCTGAACTCGCCTCGTTTTGCACGTGCTGATGCTAATGTACAGCTTGGATAAACACCAATTGCGATAGTAGCTCTTTTCTTTGTAATTGGGCGAACATAATCAAAGCGCCAATATGCCCCACCTTTTGTATCTAATAACAGATAAAGGCCGCCACCATCTGAAAGCTTAATATTTTTTTCAGATGATTTCTTTTGCATTGATATTGCTGATTTAATTTTTGAGTCAGTCAGACT
This sequence comes from Acinetobacter sp. YT-02, assembly GCF_002412355.1. NCBI lineage: Bacteria > Pseudomonadati > Pseudomonadota > Gammaproteobacteria > Moraxellales > Moraxellaceae > Acinetobacter > Acinetobacter sp. YT-02. Next base: position 35,954 of record NZ_NOZT01000038.1, on the reverse strand, counting down.
GATAACTAATTTAGGCATTTTTACGGTATATTTTTGTCAGAAATGGAATGTACCGTAAAAAATACCGTAAAAGATTACGGTATCCTAAAACGCCCTCGGACATTATCGGACAATAAGTAGATATAAGTTATTAATTTTTAATAATATTAGGATTAATTCGGATGTGATCAAACGAGGAAATGGTGCGCTCAGCGGGACTCGAACCCACGCCACAGGCTTCGGAGACCTGTACTCTATCCAGTTGAGCTATGAGCGCGCGCTGCACATCATAACAAAAAATTGCTGAAGGTAAAGCAACTATATATAAGTTACGTATTTTTATGCTTATGCTTTAAACAATGTTCCAAACTTGCAACATAGAATTCCATGTAACTTACTTGGTTTATTGACGCGGATCGCTCACAATAGTAGCTCTATTCCTCAAGTGAGAATTTCATGACTGATGCATTGACGTTAAGGGACGTGTCAAAGACCTATCGAAATGGTTTCCAAGCACTGAAAGGAATTAATTTGACCGTTCCTGAAGGCGAGTTTTATGCCCTACTTGGACCTAATGGTGCAGGTAAATCTACAACCATTAGCATCATCAGTTCTCTTACCAAAAAAACGGCAGGTACTGTCGAAATTTTTGGGCATAATCTAGATACCCAACCATCCCAAGCCAAGCAATGTTTAGGGGTAGTACCACAAGAATTTAACTTTGGTCAGTTTGAAAAGACCTTTGATATTTTGGTCACACAAGCAGGCTATTACGGTATTCCTAAAAAAGTTGCCGAACAACGTGCCGAAGAATATTTAGAAAAACTGGGTTTGTGGGATAAACGTGCCACTCAAGCGCGTATGCTGTCTGGCGGTATGAAGCGTCGTTTAATGATTGCACGTGCCATGATGCACGAGCCGAAACTGCTTATTTTGGATGAACCCACTGCAGGTGTAGATATTGAGCTGCGTCGTTCAATGTGGGATTTTTTAACAGAGATGAATGATAAAGGCACCTCAATCATTCTCACTACCCACTATTTAGAAGAAGCCGAAATGTTGTGTCGTCGTATCGCGATTATTGATCGTGGTGTGATTAAAGAAGACACTTCCATGAAAAACTTCTTAAACCAGTTAAGTGAAGAATCTTTTATTTTCGATTTAGCTGAACCGATTCAACCCATTCATTTAGATATTATTGGTGTACGTTTCAACTTAATTGATGCAGTGACCCTAGAAGTCACTATGGATAAAGCTCACACCTTAAATGATTTATTCCAACTTTTAGAAGCACAAGGCATTCGCGTGCGCAGTATGCGTAATAAGTCCAACCGTCTAGAAGAGTTATTTGTCAAAATGGTCGAAAAGAATTTAGATGGAGCTGCGCAATGAATTTTACCCAACTACGGATTGCACTCTATACCTTAGTGCATAAAGAAGTTCGTCGTTTTATGCGCATATGGCCTCAAACCTTGCTCCCGCCAGCCATCACCATGAGTTTGTACTTTGTGATTTTTGGTAATTTGGTCGGTTCGCGTATTGGTGAAATGGGCGGCTTTAGCTATATGCAATTTATTGTGCCCGGCTTAATTATGATGGCAGTCATTACCAACAGCTATGCCAACGTATCTTCAAGTTTTTTTAGTGCAAAATTCCAGAAAAGCATTGAAGAACTAATCATGAGCCCTGTACCTTTGCATGCCATTTTATGGGGCTATGTTTTGGGTGGTGTTAGTCGTGGCGTATTGGTCGGTATTATTGTCACCACCATGAGTCTATTCTTTACCGACCTTTATATTACCAATTGGTTTGTTACCATTTATACCGTATTAATTACGTCCTTTTTATTTTCATTAGGCGGTTTTATTAATGCTGTTTATGCCAAATCATTTGATGATATTTCTATTATTCCAACTTTTGTACTGACTCCACTGACTTATTTAGGTGGTGTATTCTATGCCATTAGTGCCTTAAGCCCTTTTTGGCAAAATCTCTCTTTAATTAACCCTGTGGTGTATATGGTTAATGCTTTCCGTTACGGCATTTTAGGACATAGTGATGTCAACGTGACGATTTCATTATCTGTGATTACACTATGCTGTGCAGTGCTTTATGGTATTGCCTATCATTTACTTTCTCGTGGTTCAGGAATGCGTGAATAATGAGTGTTGAACAATCTCTTCTTGGTAAAGACACCAATTATCCTACAGAATATCAACCCGATATTTTGTTCCCTATTTCACGTGCTGCTGCACGTGAAAAATATGCAGATGTTGAGGGAATTCAACTCGGGCAAGACTGGTGGCACGTTTTTGAAATTTCGTGGTTGAATGCCGCAGGTGTTCCACAGGTTGCGATTGGTCGGATTACGCTACCTGCTTCATCACCTAACCTGATCGAATCAAAATCATTAAAGCTCTACTTTAATAGTATGAACTTTACTCGCTTTCAGTCTGAAGCCAATTTCATTGAAACTGTTGAGCATGATTTAACGGCTGCAGCACAAGCACCTGTTACGCTAACTTTATTTAAGGTTGATGATTTGGCAATTAGCCAACCTGAAGGTATTTGTATTGATCAGCTCACGCCTGAGCGTTTAGAGCAGCATCCTGACCCAAGTTTATTGCAATTCGATTTAGAACAAGCGGAAGATATAGAGGTACAACTTTTCTCACATTTATTACGCAGCAATTGTCCTGTCACAGGACAACCTGACTGGGGCACGGTTTTTATCCGTTATCAAGGCAAAAAACCTTGTTATCGCAGTATTTTGGCTTATATTATTTCTTATCGTCAGCATAATGGTTTCCATGAACAATGTGTGGAACAGATGTTTGCAGACATCTGGCAAAAATTCGCACCAGAAAAACTGATGGTATATGCAACCTATACACGTCGTGGTGGTTTAGACATTAACCCTTGCCGTGTATCGGACTTAACATGGATGCCTCGCCCTATTCGTTTAGCGCGACAATAACAACATTGAGGTTGAACAATGCCATTTTTTGGATTCATTCCATCTGCAGAATTATTAAATACGATTGAAACTGCACAACAGAAAAAAAATTCAAGTGAGCCGCTGTACCCACTGCGCGACAAAACCGCATTAATGATTAATGAAGAAATCATTGATGCCATTTTAACCGAGTTAGTACGTCGTTTTCCTGCCAGCGATAAACGCGACACTGCCGAAAAACTTGCGGGCTATGTCAAATCTACCGTTGCAGTACTCCTAAAACAATTATTAAGCAAAGCGCCAAATGATGTCGTGAAACAATCGATTGAATTTTCTGAGCGCAGTAGCTTTAAAGATGCAGCAGGCAATGCACGTGTAGGTGAAACGCTCGATGCAAGTTTAGTGACCAACCTGAAACACAACTATGCCGAAATTCAAGCAGGCAATGAAGTGAACAAAGCTGCTTTAACCGAACTATATAAACAGTTTGCAGAAGCGACGGTACGCCACTTTATGAGCGACTTTAACAAAACCCTCGATTTGGGCATGATTAAGCGTAAAGCAGCAGATATTGGCGCAGCAGCGGTAATTAAAGCTGTCCATATTGCGGTGGATAAAATCATCCCAAATTTAACCAAAGAGGAACTCTTGGTTTTAGCGGAATATCACGACACCTTATTCCATCATTAATATCAGTGGGTTTAACTCATAATGCGTTTTAAGCCCTTTTGTTGCATGTTAAGTGCAAAATGCCTGATTTTGATCAGGCATTTTTATATGCAATGCAATATCAGGATATGTCTGCAACTTTTGCACAATCAAGAATAACTTTTTGCACCTAGATTGAATTTTGTTACAAATCCTGCGCGCTTTTTACACATTCTTTGTCTATTTTTGTATAAGTTTTTGCAAACCAGTCACGCATGAATGCTATCTTAGCCGCTTACTTCGCTTTCGCAGTTTGGCCCCAATAGCGGCTTATTCTTCATATATAAGTAGCAACTTATTTACTGCATATAAATAAGTTGTGTAAATCATCAATTTGGAATTTTCCTCAATATGTTCAAACTTGATTTTTATAACAAACTAAAACGTCTTTCTTTACTCATTGGTGCATTTTCTATCACCAGTTTTTGTCAGGCCAATGATTTCCAAAATCATCCGTCTTATGCCAGTTTTAAACAAAAAACCATGCAGACCTATGGCTTGAGTGCAGCACAAGTCGATTGGGCGATGGAAGGCTCTAAAAACTTACCCAATATCATCAACATCATGAACCGCCCAGGCGAAAGTAAGCCTTGGTACGACTATAAAACCAATTTCCTTGCAGAAAGCACTATTCAGCGCGGTGTGCGCTTTAAACAACAATATGCAGACACGCTCAATCGTGCTGAACAGCAATTTGGTGTACCGCAATCCATTATTTTAGGGATTCTGGGTGTAGAAACAGGTTTTGGAAGCAATAAGGGCTCTTTTGTAACCCGTGATGCCCTTGCCACCTTAGGCTTTGGTTATGAACGTCGCGCGGAATACTTTAAAGATGAACTCGCAGCACTGATCGCATGGTCATATAAAGATGGTGTGCCAACTTCTTCAATTGTTGGTTCTTATGCAGGTGCTGTTGGTTATCCGCAGTTTATGCCTAGCAATATTCCAAAATTTGGGGTCGATTATGACGGCAACGGACATATTGATCTACGCAACTCGGCAGTCGATGCCATTGGCTCCATTGCAAACTACTTGGCACAACATGGCTGGCAGCGCAATCAACCCATTGCATTTGCTGCACGATATACAGGCAACAATCCTGACAGTGTCATTGCCAAAGATTTGACCCTGCCAACACCTTATGGGGTTTTAAAATCGCAAGGCGTGATGCCAATGAATCCAATTGTGCAAATAGATGACCTCGACTTGGTCAATGTCATTCAATTACAAGAAAATTATGGTCATATCTACTATATAACCTACCCAAATTTTCAGGTGATTACGACTTATAACCGTAGCCGTATGTATGCGACTGCACTGTGGTTATTGGGCACTGAAATTGCGAGTCGCTAAGTACAAATTTAAATATAAAACCAAAAAGTCAAGAAATATTTTTGACAATTTGATCACAAAACAAACTTTTTACATATAATGTTACAATATTGATTATTTTTTAATCAAATAGAGTTGGTTTTTGGTACTTTTTGTCATTATTTTCGTATAAAGACTAGACACCTTTAGTGAGGGATGAATATTATCCATGTCGTCAAATGTAGTCGAAAAAGTGAAATTACAGACAGGATTACCACTATTTCAATCAGTTAAGAGCGAAATAAGTTAAAAATTCTGTCTTCAGGAGTTCAAACCATGCATAGTTCACTTAAATACTTACTTGCACTTTCTGCAGCTGTTGCCCTAAGTCAGTCGCAAGCTGAAATGGTGCAATCATCATTCAACAATGATAATGAGTCATCTAGCCTAGCTGCGCGTGTACTCAACAAAGAAGCACAAAGTTTTAATTCACATTTCTCAAATTTGAATAGCCTTTCAATCACCGAACGTTCAGGCGACCAAATCCGTCGTCAAACGATTGCAGCGAAAATTGAAATTCCTGCTGAAGAGCCTTCAGTGATTGAAAAGTTAAATACAGTGGCATCGAACACTGTACGTAAATTTAGCCAAACAGGTATGGCATCTTGGTACGGTCGTCAATTCCACGGTCGTAAAACTGCAAGCGGTGAAACGTTCGACATGAACGCAATGACTGCTGCACACCGTAGCCTGCCGCTAAACTGCTATATTCGCGTAACCAATAAAAACAATGGTAAAAGCGTTGTAGTTAAAGTAAATGACCGTGGTCCATTCCATGGCAACCGTGTACTCGATCTTTCTTATGGCGCTGCAAAACAATTGGGCATCACCAATGCAGGTACTGCCAAAGTAAGCATTGAGCGTATTGACGGTCCAAACTCTTAAGATTCGCTTACACGACTTCACATTTGACTTGAAAGCCACAGCAATGTGGCTTTTTTAATGCCTGTAAGATTTACAGTCATCCCATGCATGTCTGCACAAAGATGATCCACACAAATTTTGTTGCCACTTCATTTTGAAAATATGAATACTGTTTTGACCGCCTCACTGTTCTCAGTTATATTTTAGACAGTCAAACAATAACAACGGATGATCGGTCTACAGGAGTAGCACATGAAGACAGTAAGCGAGTGGCTAGATGAATACAGCGAGAGCCATCAAAATAAAACCAATAAATTAATTCACTGGGTGTGCGTACCTACGATCTTTTTTTCGATTGTCGGCATCTTGGCGCATTTCAGCGCTTTACTAACAACATTACTTCTGGTGCTCAGTTTTATTTTTTATGCACGTTTAGACTTGGTTCTTGCAGTTGCAATGGCAGCATTAATGCTGGTAATGGCATGGCTGATTTATGTTTTGCCTGTTGGAATGGGTTTTTATATCGCAATTTTTGTTTTGGCGTGGATTGGACAGTTTTATGGTCACAGAATTGAAGGGAAAAAGCCTTCATTCTTCAAAGATCTCCAATTCCTTCTCATTGGCCCAATTTGGTGCATGGATGCCTATTTAGGTAAAATCCTACACTCTTGGAAAACACGTCGTAAAAACAGCATTATGAGCATTTAAACGCTATATCCTATTTTCGTTATCGGAAGAACCGTTATTGATAGGTTCTTCCTTGATGTTTTAACCATCCGCCCACGTGTTTGTTTGCTGGATCATGATGCGTCCAGTGAATCACCCCACCCTTATCTGAGTATTCATATTCACCAAAAAACTCAACAGTATCACCTTTTGCAATATTGGTAATTCGTGGTGAGAGATCAATATTATGTGCAACCAATACAGTTTGCCCATTATTCAGTTTTAAAATAAATTTTTGATGACGTGAGCCTTCGTTGTCATCCGCTAACACTGCAATGACCTGCCCACTCGCACGGACTTGTAAATCGCTCTGTTTGCGCTCAAACGCACGTTCAATCAGCTGAACACCCTGAGCATCATCTTGCAGCGTATCTCGCTGTACGTCTAACTGCTCTTTTTCATCTTGTGATGTGCGAGCAGTGCTTGTAGTTGGCGCGCTTGATGTTTCAGACTGAAACTGTTGTAAATCTATGCCAAAAAATGCAGCAATTAACACCACAATAATTGCGCCAATGCTTAAATTCTTTTTATTTGCCATATAACCTTCTTTTTCTGATTCCAAATTATAAGATGAAGTTAATTTTTATAACATACTGATTTAAAGATAATATTTATAGTTTTATCTCAATATTTATGCCTCAATTGCAGATCGCAAAAAGCTATATTCACAAAAAAGCCCCAAAATAAATTGGGGCTTTCCTTACAAAATATTTTACCTTAAGTAAAAATTATTTTGCAGCAGCTTGAGCAGCAGCAACTTCTTCAGCGAAGCTCATTTCTGCTTTTTTCTCAATACCTTCGCCTACTTCGAAACGAACGAATTGAGCAACAGTTGTACCAGTTGCTTTTAATACTTCAGCAACTTTCTTCTCGTTGTCAATTACGTACATTTGACGATCAAGCGCAACTTCGTTCAAGTATTTTTCAACTGAACCAGTTACCATCTTCTCTACGATGTTTGCAGGCTTACCAGATTCAACTGCTTTCGCTTCTGCAATTTCTTTCTCTTTAGCGATAAGATCAGCAGGAACTTGTTCAGCAGTAACAGCAACTGGGTTGAATGCAGCAACGTGCATTGCAATACCTTTACCAGTCGCAGCATCACCTGTGTAAGAAACAACAACACCGATTTTTAAACCGTGCTTGTACACAGCAAGGTTTTCACCTTCAACGATTTGTGCACGACGAACTTGGATGTTTTCACCAATTTTTTGAACAAGTGCAACACGTGTTTCTTCAACAGTTGCGCCATCTTCAAGTTTAAGTTCAGCAATTTTAGCAGCATCAGTTTCGTTTGCAGCAAGAGCAGCAGCAGCAACTTTCGCAGAGAAACCAGCAAAGTTTTCGTCTTTTGCAACGAAGTCAGTTTGACAGTTTACTTCTAAAAGAATCGCTTTGTTGCCTTCTTGAACGATTGTGATTGCACCGTCAGCAGCAATGTTACCTGCTTTTTTAGCAGCTTTTGCTTGACCAGATTTACGAAGGTTGTCAATCGCTAATTCGATGTCACCGCCCGCTTCTGTTAATGCTTTTTTACATTCCATCATTGCTAGACCAGTACGATCACGCAATTCTTTAACCATGCTTGCTGTAACTGCAGTCATGTTTATCTCCTAAAATCGGTAGAAAATGAATTCTTTTTTTAACAGAAACGGCCCAGAGGGTGTCTCTTGGGCCGTCTGCATACATGACGCTTACTTTGCCACCATCACATGTCGCAAAAATGACAAGCTTACGTCAAAACGCATTAAGCCTCAGAAGCAGGAGCTTCTTCGCCTTTTGCTTGAGCATTGGCTTGAGTTTGAGCGTATTCTTTACCAGCAATGATCGCATCAGCCATTGAAGAAGCGTAAAGTGTTACTGCACGGATCGCATCGTCGTTACCCGGAATAACGTAGTCTACGTTGTCTGGGTTAGAGTTTGTATCAACGATACCGATTACAGGAATACCTAAGTTTTTCGCTTCTTTAATTGCAATTGCTTCGTGATCAACGTCAATTACGAATAATGCGTCAGGTAAACCACCCATGTTTTTCACACCGCCTAAAGCGCGCTCAAGTTTTTCCATTTCACGGCTACGCTCTAAAGCTTCACGTTTAGTAAGCTTAGCAAAAGTACCGTCAGTAGACTGAACTTGAAGATCTTTTAAACGGCTGATAGATTGGCGAAGTGTTTTCCAGTTCGTCAACATACCACCTAACCAACGGTGATCTACATACGGTTGACCAGCGCGTTGAGCTTGTTCACGGATGATTGCAGAAGCAGCACGTTTTGTACCAACGAACAAAACTTTGTTCTTTTTGCTAGCCAATTGGTTTGCAAAGTTCAAAGCATCATTTAACGCAGGAACAGTGTGTTCAAGGTTGATGATGTGAATTTTGTTACGCGCACCAAAGATGTATTGACGCATCTTTGGGTTCCAGAAACGTGTTTGGTGACCAAAGTGTGCGCCAGCTTGAAGAAGGTCGCGCATGCTTACGTTGTAATCTGCCATTTTCTTTACCTTAAATGTTTGGGTTAGGCCTCCATATATCCGCATTCTCCACCCCAAAGGGCACCCAGAGTAATGTGACGATATATGTGCGGATTTTTAATTTCCCTTTTACCAAGCTCTTTGAAACATATTCATAAAAAGCATTTGATAAAATGGGCGGCTATTTATACCATAGTCACACACAAATTTCCAAAAGTTTTTAAAGATCATGAACACAACTTATCAAGCACCTCGTCGACTCATCAAAACCGCAGAAGATATTGAAAAAATGCGCGTGGCAGGACGACTGGCGGCAGAAGTTTTGGAGATGATCAAAGCACACGTTAAACCAGGCGTTACTACGCTCGAACTGGATACGATTTGCCATGACTATATTGTCAATCAACAACAAGCTATTCCTGCCTGCTTAGGTTATGGTGCTGCTCCGGGTCGTCCAGCATTCCAACACACCATTTGCACATCGGTTAACCATGTGGTTTGTCACGGTATTCCGTCAGAAAGTAAAGTGCTGAAGAAAGGCGATATTTTAAATATTGATGTCACAGTCATTAAAGATGGTTTCCACGGCGATACCAATATGATGTATATCGTGGGTGGTGAAACTTCCATTTTAGCCAATCGTTTATGCAAAGTTGCCCAAGAAGCGATGTATCGCGGTATGGCAACCGTTAAACCCGGTTCAACCATTGGTGATATTGGTCATGCGATTCAAAAATATGTTGAATCTGAACGCTTTAGTGTCGTGCGTGAATATTGCGGTCATGGTATTGGGACGACCTTCCACGATGAGCCACAAGTATTGCACTATGGTCAAGCCAACACAGGCATGATTTTAGAAGAAGGTATGACTTTTACCATTGAACCAATGGTCAATGCAGGCGTATGGCAAACCAAATTACTTGGCGATAAATGGACAGTGGTGACCAAAGACCACAAATTATCGGCACAGTTTGAACACACCATTTTGGTCACCAAAGATGGCTTGGAAGTGCTGACTGCCCGCCCTGATGAAGATTTATCACGCTTTACTGCATAACGTGTTTGCAGCCAAAATCTGTCATTGGCTAAAAATTTAACCCGTATGTCAAAAAGATCAGTTTCGACTGGTCTTTTTTATTAATTTCAACGCATACAATTTCTATAAAATCTTTTTATTTCAAACCAATAGAACTTTAAAGCCATCCAATAAAACAAGCATTTTCACGTATTCAACAGTTTTGGATTTAACAAAACACCTGCACACTTTTCCAGTTATTCACAAAAGTTTAAAAAAATATCTTGTAAAAACAACAGTTTTATTTTTCCAGTCCATTTCATAATGCCTTGCATAACAATGCCGTAAATAACAACAAGCAAAATTGGACATGGAGTTCCACAATGAAAAAAACACTATGCTGTTTGGCACTGAGTAGTTTGCCAGTCATCAGTTATGCCAACTCACCTTATTTTAGTTTAAAAGATGGTGATGGTTTTAAACGCTTTTCTGTTTCGGTAGGTGCGCTGCACGTTATGCCACAAGGTAAAGCACAACCTTTTCGGGTCAATACAGCCATCCACAATGGCTACACAGCGGATGTCGGTGAGGTTCAATCGCAAACTGTAAAAGATAATTTACGTGACGGTTTTGAGCCACCCATATTATTAAGCGGAGCATTAAATTTGCTGCCTACCGTGCCTGCCAACATGAGTGGACAAGCCACAATTTCAGGTTTGGAACAATGGGATAATCCCGGTACAGGTTTAGAAGCAGATGATGTCACTACACTGGGTATCATCAGTAACTATTTCTTTACTGATAATATTTCCTTTGAAGTCAAAGGCGGCATTCCACCTAAAGTTGATTTGCAAGGCAAAGGGAAAATTTATGCACCTTTCTCCGCAATTGCACGTCCATTAGGCGGTGCGTTGGGTGAGCTAGAATTACAAAACGATATTTTCATTACCGATTTAGCAGCACATGGCCCTGCTGCTTCTGCCCGAGCATGGACACCTGCATTTGAGTTTCAATATCACTTTGGCAAAACAGGCGTAAATAAGTTCCGCCCCTATGTTGGCGTCGGTTTGATGTATGCCTATTTCAATGAGTTAGAAATTAATCCACGTACTGAGCAGGACTTAATTGCTTCAGGTCACATGATTGCCAATATTAAAGAAGGAAAATCAGGCGCATCTTTAGAAGGCAAACCAAGTTCAGCCAACCCAAAAGTTGAGTTAGATGCGACCGATGCGTTTGCGCCAGTTGCGACTGTAGGTTTTACCTATGACTTCAATGAAAAATGGTTTGCAGTTGGCTCACTATCTTATGCACACCTTAAAAATGAAACCACCATTACGGTGACCGATGCCAAACACGGCGAATTAATTCACTCTAAAGCAGATATTGAAGTGAATCCAGTGATTGCCTATGCAGGTTTTGGTATGCGTTTTTAATCTCTAATTTTACTTTTCCACTTTCAACTAAATTTAAGACGGCTACGGTCGTCTTATTTTTTCTTACACTATTTAATTAAAGCAATCGCTTCTATCTTGATAACTCAATTTTATCATTTGATGAATTTTATTTTATCGCGCTCTTGAGCTGAATCGATTACCATAACAAGCTGTTAGCCATACGTGGATGCCTTATGTCGAATGCTCAATTTTCCAAACCTCTAATTTATATGTTAATTGGAAGCGCCATTATTTTGGCATTATCGCTTGGGGTTCGGCATGCATTTGGTTTGTATTTGGTGCCTATGAGCCATGAATTTGGCTGGGGACATAATGTCTTTAGTTTAGCCATTGCCATGCAAAACCTAATTTGGGGTGCAGTCCAACCCATCACAGGTGCTTTTGCAGACAAATACGGTAGTAAAATTGTAGTTGCAGTTGGTGGCGCACTGTATGCACTCGGCTTATTGCTCATGGCCGTCAGCTCGACAGGCTTATTGCTAAATTTAAGTGTGGGTTTAATTTTAGGTTTGGCACTTTCTGCAACCTCTTTCCCTGTGCTACTTTCTGCAGTAGGTCGCGCTGCTCCTCCAGAAAAGCGTAGCCTTGCAATGGGTATTGCCAGTGCTGCAGGCTCGTTTGGGCAATTTATCATGTTGCCATCGACCTTATTGTTATTACAAAATGTGGGCTGGTCGGGCGCATTAATTGTCAGTGCAATTTTAATTGCCTTGATTGTTCCTTTGGCATGGATGCTCAAAGCACCCATGTATCAAAACCCTAATGCAAGTTCAGTCAGCCAACCCGCTTTAGGCTTTAAGCAGGTTTTGGTGATTGCCAAAAATCATAAACCCTTTTGGTTTTTAGCTTTGGGCTTTTTTGTCTGTGGCTTTCAAGTGGTTTTTATTGGGATTCACTTACCTAGCTACTTAATTGATCATGGCTTTAATGCAACCACAGGCACAGTTTTTCTAGCACTCGTGGGCTTATTTAATATTGTAGGCACCTATACGGCGGGTTGGTTAGGCGGTCGCTATTCCAAACCGCATTTGCTAATGTGGCTTTACGGACTACGCGGCATTGCCATTATCGCCTTTTTAATCCTGCCTTTAAGCATCTGGACAATTTATGCATTCGGGATCATTATGGGTTTATTGTGGTTATCTACAGTGCCTTTGACCAATGGTATTGTGGCAAATATGTTTGGGATTAAGTACCTGACCATGCTCAGCGGCATTGTGTTTTTCACACACCAAGTCGGCTCATTTTTTGGTGGATGGCTTGGCGGTTTAAATCACGATCTGACAGGTAACTATAATGCAATCTGGATTGTTTCTATTGCTTTAAGTGCGTTTGCGGTCTTGGTCCATTTTTGGGTAGATGAGGAGCACGTCATTCATGATTAATTCTTTATTGAATTTTAAAGTATTGCTCACACTTGCCATCACTGCCCTTTTTGGCTTATCGATCTTTTTATGGATGCAAACGCCACAACTATTCGAATATTTTAATCAGGCGTTTTGTGCGCATTAAAACCCAATCTCTAAAATATTAAGTCTATTTTGCTATTCAAAATTCCGCTTTAGACATGGAGCGTCTTATGCAGATTCAATTGCATCGTGGAAGACTGATTGACCATATTCATCTTGTGGTGAGTGACCTTGAAGCAAGTCGAGCATTTTATACCGCCATCTTGGCAGTGTTGGATATTCCAGTTATGGGAACAGCCAATGATCACTTTTGGGCAGATGAACTTTTTATCTCCTCAGTAAAAAGTCCTGCCGCACAAGGCATACTCACTGGGCGTCATCATCTCGCCTTTCAAGCTAAAAATCGTGAAATGGTCAATGCTTTCTATCTTGCAGCATTGGCACATGGCGGCAAGTGCAATGGCAAACCTGATGAACGTGCTTATCATCCTGGTTATTATGCAGCTTATGTACTTGATCCTGATGGTAACAATATTGAAGCTGTCTTTCATGGCGAAGCGCCACGCAGTGCGGCATCAGTCAAAATTGATATTTAACGCTCAATGTTCCACAAATCAACTTTCCCTCAATGCATAAATTTCCTTACAGCAAGTCAATAAAAAAATACCCCACAAGAATGATCTTATGGGGTGTTTTAAATTTTCTATTTTACAGTCAGCAGAATCACTTAAAACAAACGATTCATCCCATTCAAGGTCGCCACACGATACGCTTCAGCCATGGTCGGATAGTTAAATGTTGTTTCAACAAAATACTTAATGGTATTGTTCGGGCTGTTCATCACCGCCTGACCAATGTGGATAATCTCTGCCGCATTATTACCAAAGCAATGCACACCCAATACTTCCAAAGTGTCACGGTGGAATAAAATCTTCAATTCACCCACTGTATCACCCGTAATTTGCGCACGCGCTAAATGACGGAAAGATGCCTGACCAACTTCATAAGGAATTTTTTCTTCCGTCAATTCCTGCTCAGTTTTACCAATCGAAGAAATTTCTGGAATGGTATAAATACCTGTTGGAATATCGGTCACAGGCACAACATTTTCTTCGCCACTCATATTTGCACCCGCGCAACGACCTTGGTCATAGGCAGCTGATGCTAACGAAGGCCAACCAATTACATCGCCCGCAGCATAAATATTCTCTACTTCGGTTTGATATTGATCATTGACTGTTAACTGACCACGGCTGTTTGGCTTAAGTTCGACATTTTCAAGACCTAAACCATCGGTATTACCCGAACGACCGTTACACCACAAAATCGCATCGGCTTTGATTTTCTTGCCACTTTGCAAATATAAAACCACGTGATCATCAAAAGTTTCTAAATGATCAATTTGCTCATTGTGGCGAATCAGCACCCCTTGCGCACGCAAGTGATATGACAAGGCATCTGAAATTTCATCATCCAAATAGCTGAGCAATTTGTGCTGAGTATTAATCAAATCAACTTTATGATCTAAACCAATGAAGATGGATGCATATTCACAACCAATCACACCCGCGCCATAAATAATAATTTTTTGAATCGAGAAATCCAAATCCAAAATTTTGTCTGAATCAAATACACGTGGATGGTTGAAATCCAACATTTCTGGACGATATGGACGGCTACCTGTCGCAATCACAATTTGCTGACACATAATGGTTTCTTTAATGCCATCTGCACCAAATACCAAGACCGTATTTTTATCTTGGATATAAGCACGACCATGATAAATCGCAATTTCATTACGGTCATAAAAGCGAGAGTGCGTTTCAACTTGCTGCTGAATAACTTTATGCGCACTTTGCAACACTTGCTTCATGGTGAACTGACGCCAATCGCCCATTTTTTTAAACATTGGGTCACGGCGATAACGGATAATATTCGACACTGTCTGACGCAATGCTTTACTTGGAATGGTACCCACATGGGTACAGTTACCGCCAAGCTGCTCACGAACATCTACAATCGCAACACGCTTACCAGATTTGGCAAGTTTCATTGCCGCGCCTTCACCCGCAGGGCCTGAACCGAGAACAACCGCATCGTACTTCACGAAAGTTCCACTAACGACCTCTTTTTTACGTGGCATTCAACGCTCCTTTTCTTTAAATCTGTCTTTTCAATGGGCTATATTATGACGTAAATCTTTTGAATTTTCTGTATTTACTGTGCATATATTACGTGATAACCACATTTTTTATATGAATATCGTTTTTACCCAATTTAAGCACAATTTCGTTATAATAACCGTCTTATGATGAAGTTAAGGTGACATTTTACTTTTGCACTTAGATTCGGTTTAATCAGACTCTATTTCACGTAAAATCTAGCCTACACTAAATCTCTCCCCTTTCAAAAACAGTGGAAAAGTTGAATATGTCTGCAAACCGTAAACCAGAACAGGGTGTCAAACTTCGTGGTGCTGAAAAAGTCGCACGTATTCCTGTAAAAGTTGTTCCTACGGTTGAAACGCCTCGTAAACCTGACTGGATTCGGGTCAAAATGACGGCACCAGAAGAAGTTCAACGTATTAAAACCACTTTGCGTCAGCAAAAATTGCACACCGTTTGTGAAGAAGCCGCTTGTCCAAACCTTCCAGAATGCTTCGGTGGTGGTACAGCAACCTTTATGATCATGGGTGATATTTGTACCCGTCGCTGCCCGTTCTGTGATGTTGCGCATGGTCGTCCAAATGCACTAGATCCTGAAGAACCTCGTCACATGGCAGAAACCATTGCCAACTTAGGCTTAAAATATGCCGTGATCACCTCTGTAGACCGTGATGACTTGTTAGATGGTGGTGCACAACATTTTGTCGATTGTATTAAAGAAGCCCGCTCTTTAAGCCCAAATACGTTGTTAGAAATTTTGGTGCCAGACTTCCGTGGTCGTATGGATATTGCACTACGCATTATGACCGAATGTCCGCCAGATGTTTTTAACCACAACATTGAAACTGTGCCACGCTTATATAAAGCCATGCGTCCGGGTTCAGACTATCAGCACTCTTTGAACTTGCTGAAAATGTTTAAAGAATATTGCCCAGATATTCCAACCAAATGCGGTTTGATGGTAGGTATTGGAGAATCTGAAGAAGAAGTTATTGCACTGTTAGATGATCTTAAAGCGCACGATGTAGATTATGTGACCATTGGTCAATATTTACAGCCATCTAAAGAACATGCGCCAATTGACCGCTTTGTAACACCTGAAGAATTTGAGCGTTATACAGCGCATGGTCAAAAGTTAGGTTTTAAAAATATTTGGGCTGCGCCAATGGTACGTTCAAGTTATTTTGCAGACCGTCAATATTATGGTGAACCTGTACCAACAGTACGTCGTAAAGCCGACCCTGCTAAAAAAATTAGCGTGCAAACCATTGAAGCTTAACACTCGCTTATTTCAAAATTTGCGATAAAGCTAAAACAGCCCCGACTTTATGTTCGGGGTTTTTTATACCTTGTGGATATATTAAAAATAGATAGATGTGAATATATTTTGATGGTCTACGACCAAGTGCGCATGGTGTCATCGCCATAAATTGTTAATCTATGCACTTAATCTATACACCGAGCTCAAACAATAAAACAGGGATAGTAAAATGTCACAACAAGACTATGACAATGGCTTAAAAGTTCGCACTGAAGTCATGGGCGAAAGCTTTGTAAAACGCGCACAGGACAACACTGTACCATTTACCCAACCTTTGCAGGACTGGATTAATGAACATGCATGGGGTTCAACTTGGCAACGTGAAGGTGTATTACCACGCAAATATCGTTCCTTAATTACTATCGCCTTTTTAACTGCTTTAAAAAGCCCGACAGAGCTTAAAGGACATATTCGTGGTGCGCTAAATAACGGGGCAAGTGTCGAAGAAATTCAGGAAGTCTTGTTACACAGCTTGCCTTATTGTGGCGCACCTGCAACTCAGGAAGCTTTTCGCGCAGCGTTGGAAGTTTTGGCAGAACATACTGCAAATACTTAAACGCAATCTAAATCAAAAAATATAAACGCTCGACATTTCACTAAAACTATTTGGTGAAATGTCGGTAGAGTTGAGTTTTAAATCCAATACACATTAAAGCTATAAAAGAACTCATTTAACTCAAAGCGCACCTGATAACCCAAATCAGTCAGCTGTGCCGATAAATTTCGAATATCTTCTAAAGGTAAATGTTTTGGCAGCACAGTAAAAACTGCGGTATTGCCCTGCTTGGCATTCTCTTCGATTAAAGACGCCAAACGCTGCTTATATAATTCAATATCTAGCTTGGCATGATCTGAATAAACTTTTGCTTGTTCAGCAGTTAAAAAATTTGCCATCTTATTGTTCTCATTATGACCATGTTTAACATTCAGCATATTGAAACTTGACGATATGGCTCAAGTGATTTTTTGTTATTGTCTGCATAAACGCATGATCAATTAACCCTAATTTTTTAAAAAAAATCACACCGAAGATGGCTTTTTCCCAGCAGACCTTTTAGGCTATCGCACAATCTTATGTTGTAATTTTGCTGGATGACATTATGTCAGAATCTGTTTCAATCTCCCCTGCGCTAATGAACCGCGCCATTGCAGGACAAGCCGATGCCCAATTTGAAATGGCGGTGCTGTATATGCAAAGCGATTTTAATGAAGATATTGAACTTGCCGAACAATGGGCGCTCAAAGCTGCCGCAAACGGACATATCGAAGCCATGTATTGGCTTGGTGAAGGCTATACCGTATATGCCAAAGATGTTCTAGAAGATGACCCTGAAGATGCCAAACAACATTTTGAAGATGCTTTTGTCTGGCTCAAAAAAGCCAGTGATGCACAACACCCTGCCGCTATTTTAGAGTTGGCAGGCTACTACCGTCGTGGTGATGTGGTTGAACAAGATGTCGCTCGCTCTGTGGCATTGGTACAGCAAGCAGCAGAATTGGGCGAAGTACAAGCCATGCGAGACCTTGCTTTTATTTATGCAAATGCTTTGGGTGTAGATGCTGACGAAAATAAAGCTGAATATTGGACACAAAAAGCAGACGCAGCGGAGTAATCCCTTTGTCTAGCCAATCAATTGATGGGCTAGACAATTTTTTGCATGACTCGAATCGTCATTGAATAAAGCTTAGACTTTGAATAACACTTAGACTTCGACCACAATTACTTGTCTGCAAATGCCCTCTTGCTGACGCTGTTGTTCAAACACAGCCGCAGGCATCGGCTCAAAACTGTCAAAGAAACAAATTTCAGCATCATCAATTGAATATAGCAATGAGTGATTGCCCACGCCTTCTAAAGTGTCGTAATAGACAATTATAAATTTATTTTCATCAAATGCGTGCTGAATTTGCTGATAGCCGATTGCCGCCAATACAGGCAATTTAAGCTGTTTAGCTTCGGCATAACTTAACTTTTCTGCATCTTGTAAATCTGGGTCAGGGTCAGTATAAAACTGCACATTAAAGCCAAACTTTTTCAGTCCAACAGCCAAGCCAATTGTGGTTGTGCCCTGCTCTGGCGTATAACCACACACTTCAATCAATTGTTGAATATCGGCATCAATTCCTAAGTGTCGTAGCAACATCCACACTGCGTAAATCCCGCCGTTGGCTTCTAAATTTGCCAACTCTTGAGGAAGCTCTAAAGCCATCATTCAATCTCAAAAATATGTTTGTAGTGATAATAAACAAAACATGATTGGAACTGAATCAATTTCCAAGTACAATATCGCGCTAGTCGAGGGATGCTGCGACGTTTTACAGGCACGAAATGTAAAATCGCCAGGCTCGACCAGCATAGCAACGCGTTTGCTATGCAAGAAACGGCATCCGCGAACTGAATGATCAATTGTTTTTTATAAGGAGATCGTGATGAACGCGGTTAATGCTTCATTTACAGATTATAAAGTTGCCAATATCACACTAGCTGATTTTGGTCGTAAAGAAATCAAACTTGCAGAAGCAGAAATGCCAGCCCTTATGGGTTTGCGTAAGCGCTACTCAGCTGCAAAACCTCTCGCAGGCGCGAAAATTCTCGGCTGTATCCACATGACCATTCAAACTGCTGTTTTAATTGAAACGCTAGTTGAATTGGGCGCAGAAGTTCGTTGGACTTCTTGTAACATCTTCTCTACTCAAGACCACGCTGCTGCAGCAATAGCTGCTTCAGGTGTACCTGTTTTTGCTTGGAAAGGCGAAACTGAAGAAGAATATGTATGGTGTCTTGAACAACAAATTAATGTAAATGGCACACCGTGGGATGCCAACATGATTTTGGACGATGGCGGTGACTTAACTGCACTTGTTCACGAGAAATATCCTGCATTATTAGAGCGCATTCACGGTATTACTGAAGAAACCACTACGGGCGTACAACGTCTAATTGAAATGTGGAAAGATGGTTCTTTAAAAGTGCCTGCAATTAACGTCAACGACTCTGTGACTAAATCTAAAAACGACAATAAATACGGTTGCCGTCACTCACTCAACGATGCGATTAAACGTGGTACAGACATGTTATTGTCTGGTCGTCGTGCATTGGTTATTGGTTATGGTGATGTAGGTAAAGGTTCTGCACAATCTTTACGTCAAGAAGGCATGATTGTTCGTGTTTCTGAAATTGACCCAATTTGTGCAATGCAAGCATGTATGGATGGTTACGAAGTTGTATCTCCGTACAAGAATGGCGTACAAACAGGCAATAAAGCAGACGTGAACCTAGAGCTTTTAGAAAATACTGACTTGATTGTGACTACAACAGGTAACTATCACGTGTGTGACGCAGCAATGCTAGATACACTTAAAGCAGGCGCTGTTGTATGCAACATTGGTCACTTCGATACTGAAATCGACACCAACTACTTACGTGGTTATAAGTGGGTTGAAGTGAAGCCACAAGTACACCAAGTGTATCGTTCAGAAAACGAAAACGATTATTTAATCTTGCTTTCTGAAGGTCGTTTAGTGAACTTGGGTAACGCAACAGGTCACCCATCACGTATTATGGATGGTTCATTTGCTAACCAAGTATTGGCACAAATGCACTTATTTGCAGAGAAATTTGCCGATCTTCCTGCCGATCAAAAACAAGCGGCAATTCGTGTTGAAATCTTACCGAAAAAACTAGACGAAGAAGTTGCTGCTGCAATGGTTGCTGGTTTTGGGGGTGTATTAACACAATTGACTCAAGTACAAGCGGACTACTTAGGTGTAGCTGTTGAAGGTCCGTTTAAATCGGATGCTTATAAATACTAAGTTTTTAATCCTTCTCCCTAACCCTCTCTCATAGGGAGAGGGAATGATTCATTGTTTAATGAATGTATTCGAGGGTAAGTCCTCTCCTGAGCAAGTTTAAAGCACTGCTTTTAAACCCAGCGCAAGAGAGGATTTAGGAGAGGTGAAAAAATATAAATAAGTATTTATAACAAGGATTTAATCATGACCAAACAAGTTCCTATTTCATTTGAATTTTTCCCATCTAAAACCGATGTAGGTGCAGAAAAACTCAAAGTTGTGCATCAAGAATTACAACTTTTAAATCCAGAGTTTTTTTCTATCACTTATGGTGCAGGTGGTTCTACTCGTGAACGTACTTTATCGACCATTAGCGACTTCAATGGCAAAGGCACACCTGTAGCGCCGCACCTGTCTTGTATTGGTGATGACAAAGCGCGTATTGCTGAATTGCTTGATATTTATAAAGCACAAGACATTGACCGCATTGTGGCTTTGCGTGGTGATTTACCTTCAGGTCAAGTTGGTTTAGGCGAATTGCCGTATGCGTCTGACTTGGTGCGTTTTATTCGTGAACATTCAGGTGATCATTTTCACATTGAAGTTGCGGCTTATCCTGAAATGCATCCACAAGCAGACCACTTTGATCAAGACATTAAAAACTTTGTCACCAAAGTAAATGCTGGTGCCAATGCTGCCATCACCCAGTTCTTTTTTAATCCAGATGCGTACTTTTACTTTGTAGAACGTATTCAAAAGCAAGGTGTGAATATTCCTGTTGCGCCTGGCATTATGCCGATTACCAATGCCAGCAATTTAATTCGCTTTGCAGATGGTACAGGTGCAGAAATTCCACGCTGGATTCGTAAGCAATTAGCAACCTATGGTGATGACACAGCTTCAATCAAAGCCTTTGGTCATGAAGTGATTATTAAACTGTGCGAACGCCTGATTGCAGGTGGTGCACCAAGTTTGCATTTTTACACCATGAACAACACCGAACCGACTCGTCAATTAGTGACAGATCTTGGTTTGGCTTAAGCTGTATTTTTCATATTTATTGACTTGAACGAGTAATCCCTATGCCCCGTTTTTATATTGAGGCTGAATTAGCAGTAGATACGCAAGTTGAACTGACTGAAACAGTATTTCATCACTGGGTGAAAGTACTACGCGCACAAGTCGGTGAAACCGCCACCTTGTTCAATGGGCAAGGTGGTGAATATGAAGTGGAACTGGTTGAAGTTACCAAAAAAACAGCGCAAGTGCAGATTAAAAGTTTTAATCCAGACAATCGCATCCCAAGCTTTAGCGCCTTATTAGGACAAGTAATGAGCAAAGGCGATCGTATGGATTATGCGATTCAAAAAGCGGTAGAGCTTGGCGTGACTAACATTCAGTTGCTCACCTCTGAACGCTGTGAAATGCGCTTAAAATATGACCGCGATCAAAAAAAATTAGATCATTGGCAAGGCATTGCCATTGCAGCCTGTGAACAATGTGGCATGAATATCGTACCGAAAATTTTAGCCCCACTACGTTTAGAGGACTGGCTGAATAGTGACCTTCCTACCACCAAATTAGTGTTAGCACCGAATAAAGATCAAGTAGATGTGCTAAACAATGTCAGTAAAGATTTGGCTTTATTAATTGGGCCTGAAGGTGGTTTAAGCGAAACAGAAATTAGCGCTGCCAATGCGGTTGGCTTTCAAAACTGGTGTATTGGTACTCGGGTATTACGCACTGAAACCGCACCTGTGGTTGCTTTAGCTCTCTTAAATTATCGCTTGGCCGAGTAATTTATCCGTTTTTACAGAAATCGATTGCCAATAACATTGCAATTTATAAAGTACAGGATTAATCTCGAACAATATATTAAAAAATTTGCATAAAATTTAAACACAAAACAGTAATATTTTATGCATGAAAGTGATGTTATTTAAAAATATAAATGATGGAATCATTTAACTAGATTTTGGGGAAGTATGTCAGACGCTCAAGATGAATTGTTGCAGCAATACTTAGATGCTGCGCAAATCACCAATACCATTCGGCTTATTCGATTCTTTTTGGTCAGCATCCTGATTGTTTGCCTGTATGTGTTTTTTATTTATCAAATTTCTTTCTCACATTCATCACCCTACCTCAATATCTGGTTTATTCTCACTGAACTGACCATTGGTTCGTGTTTACTGCTCACAGCAATTCACTTTAAAGTGGGACAATATCAACTCCAACAAGCACATCGTTGGTTAAAATTGGTGTGTTTCTTGATCGGAACAGCAATCGCGGTTGGGGTAAGTTTACTGTATTACTTTTTACCTCAGCAAAACCCTGAACTGAGCAACTATGAAGCGATTATTTTAGCGGCCTTATTAATTATTGTGAGTCAAACCTTTGCCCTCACCTTTTTAACGCAGCGCTTGAGTTATTTTTGCTGGGTATTCATTCCAGTGATTACACCCTATATTGTCGCACAGTTTTTAGTTCACTCCGAAACTTCCGCTTTCTTTTTTCTCGCGACAAATTTTGCATTAATTACCTTACTGATTTGTGCCAATACTTCAATGCACATGCATCGTCGTTTATCGAGCGTCTATTTTAAGAACGACCAACTCAAAAAAGCCGCAGAGCAACAAGTCGGCTGGACAGATCAACTCTGCCAACAATTACAAGTTGAAATGAACAAGTCCAAAGATATTGAACTTCAACTGCAATTTAACAATCAAATGCTAGAACAAAAAGTAAGAGAACGTACCTTTGACTTAGAACAAACGCACCAAGATTTAATCAATCAACAACATAGTTTAATTTTGGCACATGAAGCCGCAGGTCTAAAAGCATGGGACTGGAATATACGGCAACGCAGTATTGTCTTTGGTAGTGGCGCACAGCAAACTCCTTTAGAGAATACTAAACAGCATCGGAATAAATTACAGCAACTGATTCACCCTGATGATATTCCGCACTTTCACCAAACCATGAAACAACATTTACGGGGTCTAACTGAACGCTATCAAGCCACATATCGCGTACAACATAGTTCAGGTCAATGGTATTGGGTGCATGATATTGGGCGGGTGATTGAGCGTGATCCTGTCACCAATAAACCTTTACGCATGGTGGGGATTCGCCGTGACATTCACCAAGAACGGATTGGGCAAGAACGCTTAAAACTCACTGCCAGCGTACTTGAACAGGCAGCCGAAGGTATTTTTATTTTAGATGAAAACCTACGCTATATTGAAGCCAATCCATTCTATGCACAAATGAGCGGATTTAAACGCGACCATATTTTAGGCAAATATCTGTTTGATTTGGTCGAGTCCCACAAAGCACATCAACGCATTACGCAAGAAGAAATTCTTCAACAATTGCTCAGCACAGGTAAATATGATGCTGAAATGAATACAAGATTCCGCTCTGGTAAAGAACTCGCAGTTCGTGTGCATATCAATGCCGTCACCGATGAGCAAAACCGCATTATTAATTATATTGGGATTGTGTCTGATTTAACCGAACATAAACTACAAGAACAACGTCTATCCTATTTAGAAAATTACGACCCACTGACCGACTTGCCTAATCGCTTTTACTATAATTATCAACTACATCAATATCTTATTTCGCAGCAAGATTCATTGCAGCAATTGGCGGTCATTCGACTCAATATTGACCGTTTCAGACCTTTAAACGAATATTTAAGCAATAATGGTGGTGATGAATTACTCCGCCAAGTGGCGCAGCGTTTACGTATCACCAATGCCGAAGCGCTGTTTGTTGCACACTTAAATGGCGATGATTTTGCAATTGTGTATGAAATTTCTCACATTCGCCCTTCAATCGAAGAGCACTGTGAACGTATCACCAAAGCCTTTAATTTGCCGTTTAATGTACAGGGACAAGAACATATTATTACCCTATCGATGGGGGTTTCACTCTATCCTGAACATGGACGCCAGTTGGATTATCTAAATAATTGTGCTGAACAAGCCTTATCTGAGGCTAAGCGTTTAGGTGGCAATACCGTTAAATATTACGCTTTAGACAACACCAAACTGCTAGAACAAGATGTGCATTTAGAGCGTGACTTACGCCAAGCCATTAAAAATGATGAATTAATTGTATATTATCAACCTAAAGTTGATTTCCATAACTATCAAGTGGTTGGGTTTGAGGCATTGGTACGTTGGCAGCATCCGAGCAAAGGCATTATTCCACCCAACCTATTTATTCCTATTGCAGAACAAACCAGTCTAATTTCTGAAATTGGTCGTGAAGTGATTCAACAAACTGCACAACAAATTCAGAAATGGCAGCAATTAGGTTTTAATAATATTCGCGTATCGGTCAATGTGGTAGCACAGCAATTGCAACGTGGTCAGTTATTACAAGATTTAGATGATGCTTTGGCCACCTACCAAATTTCAGGTGACAGTCTGGAGTTGGAAATCACGGAATCATCGTTAGTTGAAAATTCAAGCACCGTGAAATCACTGCTCGATGAAATTAAACAACGCCACATTCATATTTCCTTAGACGATTTTGGTACAGGTTATTCATCCCTATCCTATTTAACCGACTTCCCAATTGACAGCCTGAAAATAGACCGCAGCTTTATTTCAAAAATTGGTCATTCCAAACAAGAGGCGATTGTGAGTGCCATGATTGCGATGGGCAAAGCCATGGGCATGACAGTTGTTGCAGAAGGGATCGAAACTGAACAGCAGTTACAGTATTTGCAGAATTTGAAATGTGACATTGCGCAAGGCTATTTATTTTCCAAGCCTTTACCTGAACAGGAAGCAACGCTGTTTCTACAAGCACGTCAGGACTCACGCGCTTATAGCTCCTTAATCTGAAACTAGACCCGAAAGCTCTAAGTTTGCTCTAAAAATAAACAGCAACGACTGTGCTAATAGGGCAAGTAATGGTATATTCGATAGGATTCATAAAAATCCACCAGCACCGCTGGCTAACTTGTCACATACGAGATTCAGATGGACGATCAATCATTAAAACAGCAGGCACTTTACTATCACGAATTTCCAACACCAGGAAAAATCAGCGTTACACCAAGTAAGCAGCTGGTCAACCAACGTGACTTAGCGCTCGCTTACTCACCAGGTGTCGCAGCACCATGTTTAGAGATTGAACGTGATCCTTCAACAGCTGCACTTTATACCGCTCGCGGTAACTTGGTTGCTGTCGTTAGTAACGGTACAGCAGTATTAGGTTTAGGTAATATCGGTCCTTTGGCGTCTAAACCTGTGATGGAAGGTAAAGGCGTACTCTTTAAAAAGTTTGCTGGTGTCGATGTATTTGACATCGAAATTGCTGAAAATGATCCAGACAAAATTGTAGATATTGTTGCAGCATTAGAACCAACTTTTGGTGGTATCAACCTTGAAGACATCAAGGCGCCAGAATGTTTCTACATTGAGCAAAAACTTCGTGAACGCATGAATATTCCTGTGTTCCACGATGACCAACACGGTACGTCAATCATTGTAGGTTCTGCCCTACTCAATGCCTTGTTACTTAACGGCAAGAAGATTGAAGAAATCAAAATCGTTGCTTCAGGTGCAGGTGCAGCCGCACTGTCTTGTTTAGACCTGT
Organism: Acinetobacter sp. YT-02; assembly: GCF_002412355.1. Taxonomy (NCBI): domain Bacteria; kingdom Pseudomonadati; phylum Pseudomonadota; class Gammaproteobacteria; order Moraxellales; family Moraxellaceae; genus Acinetobacter; species Acinetobacter sp. YT-02. The sequence continues at coordinate 10,099 of NZ_NOZT01000038.1, read as the reverse complement.
TGTGTGCATTGGGCGCGAAAAAAGAAAATATCATTGTTGCAGATTCGCGCGGTCTAATCACCACCAAACGTGAAGGTTTGGATGACTCGAAAAAACGCTATATGCAAGACATTGAAGGAACGCAACTTGCTGATGTAATTAGCGGTGCGGATATGTTCCTTGGTCTTTCTGCAGCGGGTATCTTGACCAAAGCTATGGTCAAAGAAATGGCTGAAAATCCAATTATCTTTGCTTTGGCTAACCCAGATCCAGAAATCTTACCTGAACATGCGCATGAAGTACGTCCAGATGTGATTATGGCGACTGGTCGTTCGGACTACCCGAACCAAGTTAACAACGCACTTTGCTTCCCGTATATTTTCCGTGGTGCATTAGACGTTGGCGCAACTACCATCAACGAAGAAATGAAAATTGCTTGTGTACACGCAATTGCACGCATGGCACACATTGAAGCAGATGCTGCGACTTATGGTGAAAAATCTGCATCATTCGGTCGTGACTATTTAATTCCACGTCCACTTGATCAGCGTTTAATTCTTGAAATTGCACCTGCAGTTGCTCAAGCGGCAATGGATTCAGGTGTAGCAAGTCGTCCAATTCAAGACTTCTCTGCATACCGTCAGCGTTTGTCTGAGTTTGTATATAACTCGGCATTTATGATGAAGCCTATTTTTGCTCAAGCAAAAACTGACCCTAAGCGTATTGCTTATGCAGAAGGTGAAGACTTACGCGTACTTCGTGCAGTACAAATTGCAGTGGATGAAGGCTTGGCTAAACCAATCCTTGTAGGTCGTACCTCAGTGATTGAAGCGAACATTAAAAAGCTAGGTTTACGTCTGGAACATGGCGTGAATATGGAAATTGTAGATCAGGAAAACAACCCGAACTACGAAAAATTTGCAGATGATTACTACACCATCATGCAGCGTAAAGGCGTTACACCTGAATACGCGCAGCGTGAAGCACGTCGTCGCTCTACCCTCATTGCAGCAATGTTAGTGAAACATGGTTTAGCCGATGGTATGTTATGTGGTACTTATTCTAGCTACGATATTCACCTTGATTTCGTGAAAAATGTGATTGGTCTAAAAGAAGGTCGCACTAACTTCTTTACCCTTAACGCATTGATGCTTGAAGATCGCAACTTGTTCATTGCCGACACTTATGTCAACACTAACCCAACTGCTGAACAGTTGGCTGAAATGACACTTTTAGCGGCTGAAGAAGTACGCCGTTTTGGTATGACACCACGCGTTGCTCTACTTTCTCACTCAAGTTTTGGTTCTGACCAACAAGACTCTAGCGCACAAAAAATGCGTAAAGTCTTTGAAATCTTGAGTGAGATTGCACCTGAGCTTGAAGTTGAAGGTGAAATGCACGGTGATGCAGCATTAGACGAAAATATTCGTCAATTTGCTTTCCCGAACTCACGCTTCAAAGGTTCTGCAAACTTGTTGATTATGCCGAACTTAGATGCTGCCAATATTTCATTTAACTTGTTGAAATCGACTTCAGGTAACAATGTTACGATTGGCCCTATCTTGTTAGGTGCAGCAAAACCTGTACATATTTTGACTCCGACTGCAACGACACGTCGTGTTGTGAATATGACTGCACTCACTGTTGCTGAAATTCAACAAACAGCACAAGTTAAAGCATAAACCTATATTTCTGAGTGACTGACTCAGAATTATAGACTTGAGAAAACCTCTATTCTGTAGCATGATTGCTTGAAGAATAGAGGTTTTTTCATGCAAGTTTATTTAGTAGGCGGTGCAGTTCGAGATCACTTACTCGGGCATCCCTATCACGAAAAAGATTATGTTGTCGTTGGCGCAACGCCCGAACAACTTTTGGCTCAAGGCTTTCAACCTGTGGGCAAAGACTTCCCTGTTTTTCTTCATCCTGAAACCAAAGATGAATATGCACTTGCTCGCACTGAGCGCAAATCTGGACACGGTTATCACGGTTTTGAATTTCATACCGACCCAAGCGTGACCTTAGAAGAAGATTTAATCCGTCGTGATTTAACCATTAACGCCATGGCAATGGATAGTGATGGCAATGTCTACGACCCTTACGGTGGACAGCAAGATCTGTGCAATAAAGTGCTGCGCCATGTTTCCAATGCTTTTGTAGAAGACCCGTTACGGGTGCTGCGTATTGCTCGTTTTGCAGCACGTTATCATGCTTTAGGCTTTGTGGTTGCGCCTGAAACCTTGTTATTAATGCAAGAGTTGGCAGAATCTGGTGAGTTACATGCGCTGACACCTGAACGCGTATGGAAAGAAACTTCACGTGCCTTAATGGAAGCACGTGCCGATGTTTATTTTGAAACATTGCGTGCCTGTGGTGCTTTAAAAGTTTTATTTCCTGAATTAGATGCTTTATTCGGTATTCCACAGCGTCCTGAATATCACCCTGAAATTGACAGTGGTGTGCACACCATGATGTCACTACAACAAGCCTGTCGTGCCAATTACTCACTCGATGTACGCTTTGCAGTGTTATTGCATGATTTAGGCAAGGCCTTGACCCCTGCCGATGAATTACCACGGCACATTATGCATGAAGAACGTGGGATTCGACCTGTAACGGAAGTGTGTGAGCGCCTGCGCGTACCGACCAATACCAAACAACTTGCACTTGCTGTATGTAAAGAGCATTTAAAATGCCACCAAGCATTGAGCTTAAAGCCTGGCACGTTATGGCGCTTATTACAGCGTTTGGATGTCTTGCGTCGTCCTGAGCGTGTAGAAGCCTTTGTACAAGCCTGTGAATGTGACTCTCGTGGGCGTTTAGGTTTGGAAGATCGTGACTATCCGCAAGCGAGCTATATTTTGGAAGCGATTCAAGTGGTACGCAGCATTAAGGCGCAAGACTTACCTGCCGATGTCCAAGGCCCCGATATTGGTGAAATGCTGATTGAACGACGCATTAAAGCGATTGAGCAATTAAAGGCACGTCACTTGGCTGCTACTGCTTAGGCTATTTAAGTCTATAGAACGTCATTACATGCGTTCTTTGATCTATCATTCTTAACCTATTTAAGTCAGCCTAAATTTCTGATCGAAAAGCCGTAATCTTCTAAAATATAGAAGCTACGGCTTTTTAGCTCAAATAAATCCTTCTTGAAATAAGAAACTGTCTTTTGCTTTTAGGCAAGCTGCGCAGGAAAGCTAATCACTTGCTCTAAACGCATCTGCTCAGTTGCAATCATCAATAAGCGATCTATGCCCAAGGCGATACCTGAACATTCAGGCATGTTCGGCAACGCAGCCAATAAATATTCATCAATTGGCATCACATGTAAACCAAGTTGTGCGCGTTCTGCATTATCGGCTTCAAAACGAGAACGCAGCACAGTAGCATCAATCAATTCATCATAGGCATTGGCAAGCTCTAAACCTTCGATATATAGCTCAAAACGGGCTGCGACCAATTCCCCATCATCATCTGTTCTGGTTTTAGCCAAAGATGCTAATTCAGGTGGAAAATCGGTTAAAAATACAGGAGCATCAAAGCCCAAACTTGGTTCTACAAAATGTGAAAACAATAGGTCGATGTAGCCTAGACGGTCATCACCCAAATCCAGATGCAAACCCACACGATGACAGCAGTCTTTCAATTGTTGCAGACTTGCCTGTAAAGGATTTAAATCCAAACGATCCATAAATGCGTGTTTATAACTCAACACTGTTGGACGTACTTCGCCAAAGCGTTGTTTTAACGTCAGATTAAGTAAATCTGTCACCTCAAACATAAGCTCTTTCAGGCTAAATTCGGGACGATACCATTCCAACATGGTAAATTCGCTGTTGTGTTTACGTCCATGCTCATCATCACGAAAGACTTTGCAAATTTGATAAATAGCACCACTACCACTGGCCAATAAACGCTTCATGGCAAATTCAGGTGAGGTCTGTAAATAGTGCGTATGCAATTTGCCCTGCACATGGCGCTGTGCTTGTACTGAAGCCAAATGCACATCTGTCACTCCTGCCTGTGACAAAATTGGCGTTTCAACTTCAAGTACTTCACGTTCCGCAAAAAACTGGCGTATTTGTGCATACAATTGTGCACGTGCGCGCATGCTGTTTAAGTCGCAAGTTGGTTGATATTGGAGATTTGAACTCATGCTTGCGGGCCTCCGTGTGCTGCCCATTCACGACGCAGAGGATAGGTTTTTCTTAAATGATCAAAAGCCTGCTGCTCAACTTTGCCCGCTTTGACACAGGCACGTAAATTGGCATCATCCTGTGCAATATCATAAATTTGACTTAAATGTGCATGCAGACTATTTTTCAAATCTTGGGTTTTGAAATATTGCGCGCAGCTTGGCAATTGAGTTTCAAATTGTTTTGTGGCATCTAAACCAAAATTTTCACAAAAAGCCAGATAAATCATTTGTGTGCCGCGTGCCTTGCCTTCTAGGCTATACCCTGCAATATGCGGGGTTGCCAAAGCAAGCAAATCTAATAATTCTGCAGAGATTTCAGGTTCATATTCAAAAACATCTAATACCACTAAACGCTGAGTATGTTGAATATCCTGCATTAAAGCCGCTTCTTCTACCACTGGCCCACGCGCTGAATTAATCAGAATGGCTTGAGGCTTCATACATGCCAAACGCGCTGCATTAATTAAATGATGAGTAGGATGTTCACCAGTTTCTGTTAATGGCACATGAATGGAAATTGCATCTGCCTGTTGTAATAGTGCATCTAAGTCACATTGCTGCACATTGGGCAACTGCACAAATGGATCGTATGCGATGACATCCCAACCTAATAATTGTGCCATTTTGACCAAGCGCGAGCCGACATTGCCCAGTCCAATAATGCCAAGTTTAAAGTTTTGATTGGCATGTAGTAATTCAGGCTCGAGATGAAGCAATGCGGTAATCACATACTCACTCACCGCCTGCGCATTACAACCTGCCGCATTTGACCATGCAATGCCCTGCTGCTCGATGGCTGGGATATCAAGGTGGTCTGTGCCAATGGTCGCGCTGCCAATAAATTGAAGCGCGGTCTGTTGAATCAATGCTGCATTCACTTGGGTGACGGAACGAACTAGCAGCGCATCAGCATCTTGCACATCTTGATGCGTTAGACGGCGTCCAGCCTTGTGCTCTATTTCTGCCAAATCTGCAAAGAAATAATCGGTATATGCCAGATTTTCATCTGCAATGATTTTCATAACGCCATCCCATGTGTGTTTGCTTGTTTATGATAGCTTGAGTTGTCTAGGATGACTATGATTGTTGAGATTAATGCAGAATTGTTGAACAGCAAGCCGACGATTCATTTAGGTGGAAACATGCACGTCTATATAAAAGTTGCATATTCACAGCAAAAAAATCAGCCACCCGAAGGTGGCTGACTGCTATAGATTAAGCGAGTTAAATCTTAACCAATAAATTTACGCGCATTGCGGAACATACGTAACCATGCACCATCTTCAGTCCATTCTTCAGGTTTCCAAGAATGTTGAAGCGCACGGAAATTACGTTCAGGGTGCGGCATCATAATTGTTGCACGACCATCTTTTGAAGTTACGCCTGAAATACCTTCTGGCGAACCATTCGGGTTCATTGGATAATGTTGAGTCGCATTTCCGTGGCTATCGACATAACGTAAAATCACTTGGTTGCCTGCGTTCAAGGCTGCCAAATTAGCTTCTGGTGCAACGACGCGACCTTCACCATGTGCCACTGTGATTGGTAAAATCGAGCCTTCCATATCTTGCAATAATACAGAGTTTGATTTTTCCACACGGACGTTAACGCTACGCGCTTCAAACACTTCTGAAGTATTGCGATGGAAACGTGGCCACGCTTCTGCACCTGGAATGAGTGGTGCTAATTGTGACAACATTTGACAACCGTTACAGATACCCAGTGAGAACGTTTCTTGACGGTTAAAGAATTTCTCAAACTGGTCGCGTAATTTCGGGTTGAACAAGACCGACTTCGCCCAGCCACCGCCAGCACCTAATACGTCACCGTAAGAGAAACCACCACACGCCACTAAGCCTTCAAAGTCGTCTAAATCGACACGCCCTGCAAGCAAGTCACTCATGTGTACGTCAACGGTGTTAAAGCCGACTTTGTCAAATGCTGCCGCCATTTCTACATGACCGTTTACGCCTTGTTCACGTAAAATCACCATGTTAGGACGACGTGTGTTGATGTATGGCGCTTCAACTGGCTCATTTAAGTCAAATGTCGGTTGAGCAATTAAGCCTTTGTGGTTTTTGTCTGTGATCAAAGCAAATTCTTGATCAGCAGTTTCTGAGTTGTCACGTAAACGCTGGATTTGGTGTGATACTTCACTCCAAGCCGCTTGCAAATCGGCACGTTCAAGCACCAAGCCATTTACAGCAAGTTGGTCTGTGCTATTAACTGTACCGACTACCGAAATCGCATCTTTCAAAGTAGATGCAGCAACTTCAGCAGCTAAGTTAGCCCAGTCTGCTTTAGAGATTTGTAGTACTGCACCAATTTCTTCAGCAAACAATGCCGCAACAGATTGATCTTCTAACGCCACACCTAAACGTGAAGCGAACATCATTTCTGTTACAGTTGCCAATAAACCACCATCACCAATGTCGTGATAAGCTTGAATCAAGCCACGGTTATTCCAGTCTTGTACCAAAGCAAAGAATGCTTTGAATTCGTCAAAGTTATCGACATCTGGTGTTACTGAACCAATAGCTTTATACACTTGCGCTAAAATTGAACCGCCTAAACGGAACTGACCTTTAGACAAGTCAATACGTACCAATACTGAATCGGTATTTTTCAATTCAGGGGTTAGTGTTTTACGTACATCGGTCACTGGTGCAAATGCAGTAATTACACCTGACATTGGTGAAGTTACAGATTTATCAACACCTTCGTCATTCCAAGTGGTACGCATAGACAATGAGTCTTTACCTACTGGAATTGCAATTCCTAGCGCAGGACACATTTCCATACCAATGGCTTTTACACCTTCAAACAAAGCTTGGTCTTCGCCTTTTTGACCTGCTGCTGCCATCCAGTTTGCAGATAATTTAATGTCGCTGATCTGGTCAATTTTGGCTGACATGATATTGGAAATAGATTCTGCCACTGCCAAACGCGCAGATGCTGCAGGGTTTAATAAAGCTACAGGTGGACGTTCACCCATCGCCATTGCTTCACCTGTAAAGCCTTGCAAGCTGGTAGTGGTTACTGCTGCATCTGCAACAGGCACCTGCCATGGGCCAACCAACTGATCACGTGCAACCATACCTGTAATTGAACGGTCACCAATCGTGATTAGGAATGATTTAGAAGCAACAGTTGGATTCTTGATGACACGGTAAATCGCATCTTTCAGATCAGTAACTTGAGCTGCATCAAAATCATCACCTTGACGCTCAATGCTTTCATAAGAACGGCTCATGCGTGGCGTACCACCTAACAAGACCTGCATTGGCATATCTACAGCTTTGTTATTGAACAGTGGATCTTCAACCGTTAAATGACGCGCTTCTGTCGCTTCACCCAATACTGCAAACGGACAACGCTCACGCGCACAGATTGATTCAAATAATTCTAAAGAACTTGGACGGATGGCCAATACATAACGCTCTTGCGCTTCGTTTGACCAAATTTCCATTGGTGACATGCCTGGTTCTAAAGATGGAATCTTACGCAAATCAAGTACAGCACCTAGTTCGTGATCATTCACCAACTCAGGCATTGCGTTCGAAATACCACCTGCACCCACGTCATGCACTGATACGATTGGGTTAGCATCTTCCAAACGCCAGCATGTATCAATCACTTCTTGGCAACGGCGTTCCATTTCTGGGTTTTCACGTTGTACTGAAGCGAAGTCAAGATTTTCACCCATGGTTCCGCTATCTACAGAAGATGCAGCGCCACCGCCTAAACCGATCAACATCGCAGGGCCGCCTAAAACGATTAATAAATCGCCTGGCTGAATTGGGTCTTTTTCGACATGGTCTGGACGAATGTTGCCGTAACCACCTGCAATCATGATTGGTTTATGGAAGCCTTTTACTTCACCATTCACGTTTTGCTCGAAAGTACGGAAGTAACCATTTAACGCAGGACGACCAAATTCGTTGTTAAACGCTGCACCGCCCAATGGGCCTTCAATCATAATTTGTAATGGCGATGCCATACGTGAAGGCTTGCCATAGTTTTCTTCCCAAGGCTGTTCAAAACCAGGAATATTTAAATTCGATACTGTAAAGCCTGTTAAACCTGCTTTTGGTTTACCACCACGACCTGTCGCGCCTTCATCACGGATTTCACCACCCGAACCTGTCGCAGCACCTGCAAATGGTGCAATTGCAGTTGGGTGGTTGTGTGTTTCCACTTTCATAAGAATGTGGGCAGCTTGGCTCTTATATTTATAAACGTAGTGACCTGTTGCAGCATCTTTTTTCGGATAGAAACGCTGCGTATCAAAACCAACAATCACCGAAGCGTTGTCTTTGTAAGCCGACAATACGTCTGTTGGTGATTCTTTATAAGTATTTTTGATCATTTGGAACAATGATAATGGCTGTACTTCGCCATCAATTGTCCATTCAGAACCAAAGATTTTGTGACGGCAGTGCTCAGAGTTGGCTTGTGCAAACATCATCAATTCGATGTCATGCGGATTACGGCCTAACTTGATAAATGCTTCAGTTAAATAGTCAATTTCTTCATCAGATAAGGCAAAACCAAACTCACTGTTGGCTTTTACCAATGCCGCTTTGCCTTCACCCAAAATATCAATGCTATTTAAAGGCTTTGGTTCAGTTTCAACAAATAACGCTGCTGCATCATCAATGTGGTTAAACACACTTTCGGTCATGCGGTCATGCAATACTTGTTTTACTTCGTTTGAAACGTCTGCAATACCTTTTAAGGTAAACAAAACACCGCGTTCTAGGCGGTGTACAGGCGTATTACAGTTGGCAAAAATATCGGTTGCTTTTGATGACCAAGGAGAAATTGTGCCCACACGTGGTGTCACTAAAATTTGAACTTCATCACTTGCAGCTTGGCGTAATTCAAAAGATGCACCATCGTTTAAAAGCTGTAAAGCAGATTGCTGTTGTTGCTCGTCGAGCGCTTGGTCAAATAAATAAACCCATTGGCTATCGAAAGATTGAACAGAACTCATTGACGCTAAACGGTTTAAGAGTTGAGTTTTCTTAAAAGATGAATGTGCAGGTGCACCGGCAACGATAAACATGCTGATTTTGGCTCCACGGGCTGATCTTTTGGACCATGCCACAATGTGACTTGAAGAGAGCGCATATTCTACTGTGAAATGCCATAATCAGCTAGATGGAAAATGGTTTTCTTGGCGCGTTTCGGCAGTAAAACTTTCGAATGTTGCTTTAAAGACTCTATTTCAGATCAATGTATTCTAGATTCGCGCTTTAAATTGCACAAAGCACTCTCACTGTGCAAATTACTGAATGATTGATGCTGTTTTTATTTTCTATGCCATATCTATTTAAACGCAGATGCTCTCAAAATCAGGACATGACGCTCAACTTCCGCCTTGCTCAATATCAACTAATCAAAGCACCTCAAATTCAATACGTCGATTTTTCTTACGTCCTTCTAGCGTTGTATTGTCTGCGACAGGCTGATTAGAACCTTGACCTTCGGTGCTTAAATGCGTTGCCGTAATACCTTTATCGACCAAGTAATTTTTTACCACTTCTGCACGTGATTGGCTTAACACTATATTTTTATGCGCGTCGCCCGAACTGTCTGTATGTCCAACAATTTTCACTTTTTTGGTGCCAACTTGCTTCAATGCCACAACCATTTCATCCAGAATTTTTTGACCTGCATCAGTTAAAATCGCACTACCCGATTCAAACTCAATAATCCTGTTTTTGAGCGTAGCATCCAGCATCTTTTGTTCATACTGATTCCCTGAAAGCTGCGTGTTTAAACGATAAGGCTGCTGTACCAAAGCCTGAAAGTTTGCTGTCGTAGCTTGAATTTGATGAGAAGCATTGCTTCGCAAGGGTCAGGATGATCTGCATTAAAATTGCGTTTTACTAAGTCATCTGCTCGTTTTTGATC
>NZ_NOZT01000037.1:0-30845 GCF_002412355.1 Acinetobacter sp. YT-02 | reverse complement strand
TGAAGATGCGGTGTACCCGCGGCTAGACGGAAAGACCCCGTGAACCTTTACTGCAGCTTGACATTGAACTTTGATCTTACTTGTGTAGGATAGGTGGGAGGCTTTGAAGTCGCGACGCTAGTTGCGATGGAGCCGTCCTTGAAATACCACCCTGGTAATATTGAGGTTCTAACTCTGTCCCGTTATCCGGGACGAGGACCATGTCTGGTGGGTAGTTTGACTGGGGCGGTCTCCTCCTAAAGAGTAACGGAGGAGTACGAAGGTGCGCTCAGCGTGGTCGGAAATCACGCGTAGAGTATAAAGGCAAAAGCGCGCTTAACTGCGAGACCCACAAGTCGAGCAGGTACGAAAGTAGGTCTTAGTGATCCGGTGGTTCTGTATGGAAGGGCCATCGCTCAACGGATAAAAGGTACTCTGGGGATAACAGGCTGATACCGCCCAAGAGTTCATATCGACGGCGGTGTTTGGCACCTCGATGTCGGCTCATCTCATCCTGGGGCTGAAGCAGGTCCCAAGGGTATGGCTGTTCGCCATTTAAAGAGGTACGCGAGCTGGGTTTAGAACGTCGTGAGACAGTTCGGTCCCTATCTACCGTGGGCGTTGGAAATTTGAGAGGATCTGCTCCTAGTACGAGAGGACCAGAGTGGACGAACCTCTGGTGTACCGGTTGTGACGCCAGTCGCATCGCCGGGTAGCTATGTTCGGAAGGGATAACCGCTGAAAGCATCTAAGCGGGAAGCCTACCTCAAGATAAGATTTCCCCGAGACTTTATGTCTCCTAAAGAGCCGTTGAAGACTACGACGTTGATAGGTTGGATGTGGAAGCATAGTGATATGTGAAGCTGACCAATACTAATTGCTCGTGAGGCTTGACTATACAACACCCAAGCAGTTGTTGTACGAACTTCGAAAGAAGTGAGGATCAATCGATTTCATATTGATCTAACGATCAAACAAAAACTTGATTTAGTGAACGCTAAACAATAAACTTCAGACCCAATAGCCAACCTGTTAATAACTCATTTGGAACCAAGTAAGGCATTACATGCAAAAGCATCAAGCAAAAGCAATGTAACTAAGACCCGAACAAGTCCATAACAGTTGTGCTGGCGACCATAGCAAGAGTGAACCACCTGATCCCTTCCCGAACTCAGAAGTGAAACCTCTTCGCGCTGATGGTAGTGTGGGATTACCCATGTGAGAGTAAGTCATCGCCAGCTCATTATTCAAACACCCCCAACTAACGTTGGGGGTGTTTTTTTATGTGGAAAGAAAATATTAAGAAGAATAAAAAACCCTTAAAAATAATTTAAGGGTTTTAAAGTTATATAAATATCAAATACTTAGAAATGTGCTTCTAAGCCTAAATATGGACCTTTAAACTCTAATAGAGTTTCTTGGTTGGAATCTTGATTCAGTTTAATGTCTAAGATGCGATAACCCGCTTTTAACCCGACATCCACCAGAATCGCATCAATAAAGTTATATTTAATTTCTGCCTGAGCATCACGAACTTCATTGTCGCTATTTTTAGCATAGTTGGCTTCGGCTTTGGCACTTAAACCCGTAAATGGTAATTTGACTGCTGCTTCTGCATAAAGCATAGGTAACGTTTCACTGATGTCTTGTGTTGAAAACAAATTCGATCTTAAGTCGCCTTCGAGTACTTTTGCGCCAAATCCAACATCTGCTGCAACAATGTTATCTAAAATTTCATAATACAAAATGAAGTCTGAATAATCTAAATCTAGCTGATTGATTTTGACACCAGCAGCGTTTTGCTCGCTTTCGGTCTGCAAATTGGCATGTTTAATTTTGGCATTGGGTAAAAATGGTACTGGATGTTCTACTGCCAAACTGAAGGGTATGGCAAAATCATCATCTAAGTTTGGCGATAACTGAGCCTGATTCCAGTCTGCACTATATTTCCAATAATCCACGCTGGCTTTTACCCCAATAATATCGGCATGCACCGCTGAACAACCAATTAAACTGCATGCTAAAGCAAAACGTTGTAATGTAAGCATATAAACCCTAGTATTTTGTCATCATCATTTGGGATGAATGGTGTGGTGTTGTATGTTCTCGTGACAAAAATCATGTGAAATATTGTCTAACTTAGCGCATCATACATTTTCTAGAATCAAATTCTTGTAAAAATATAGCCTAATTCGCGCCAAAAAAGAGGATTTCAGTATGCAAAATGTCCATCCACCTGTCGATTACCCGCTCTATCTTGCCAATAAAGCAGTAGAAACAGGGCAATGGTTAGCCGTTCAGCATAAATATTCTCAAAAATTATATGCACGTGTCGCACTTGCCGATGCAAAAAGTATTGAAAAAGCTATTCTTGCAGCCGTCAAAGCAGAAGCCGAAATGGCAAAATTACAGCCATTTCAGAAACAAAAAATTCTGCTGCAATGTGTGCAGCGTTTCCAAGAGATGCGCGAAGAATTGGTTGAAATTTTAATTGCTGAAGGTGGAAAGCCTCGTCTGGCCGCGATGGCAGAAGTCGAGCGTTTAATCAATACCTTTCAAATTGCGGCAGATGCGGTGTCGCAACTAGATGAAGGACGTATTTTACCGTTGGCGGTGACGGCTGCTGCTGCGAATTATCAAGGGATGGTTAAGCATGTACCCATTGGTGCCGTGTCTTTAATTAGTCCTTTTAATTTCCCATTGAATTTAACCGCACATAAAATTGCGCCCGCGATTGCTGCAGGTTGTCCTTTTGTATTAAAACCTGCTAGCGCCACGCCTATTTCAGCATTAAAAATAGCAGAAGTGTTGGCTGAAACAGATTTACCTAAAGGTGCGTTTTCGGTATTGCCTTGTGAGCGTGAACAAGCAGATGTTTTAGTGACCGATGACCGCTTTAAACTGCTCAGTTTTACTGGTTCAGATGTGGTGGGTTGGGATATGAAAGCCCGCGCAGGACGTAAAAAAGTAACGCTAGAGTTGGGCGGCAATGCAGCGGTGATGATTGAACCCGATACTGAACTGAATGATGCATTGATTCATCGCTTAATTGGTGGGGCGTATAATCATGCAGGGCAGGTGTGTATTAGTGTGCAACGTATTTTTGTGCATGCCGACGTATATGCTGAACTGAAAAAGAAACTTGTGAGTCAGCTCAAGCAAATTAAAGCAGCAGATCCTAATTTGGACAGCACTTTGGTCGGGCCAATGATTAAGGAAGCTGAAGCACAGCGCTTGAAAAAGTGGATTGATAAAGCGGTGAAAAAAGGCACAAAAATATTGGTAGGTGGCGAGCTGAAAGGTGTGATGTTTGAGCCGACTTTATTGGAACAGGTCGATCCAAACTTGGAGGTTTATAAAGATGAAGTTTTTGGCCCTGTTGCCATTTTGGAAAAATATTCATCTTTTGAGCAAGGGATTGCACGTATTAACCAAAGTCGTTTTGGTTTACAGGCGGGTATTTATACACAAAGCTTGGAAAAAATGCTTTACGCATGGGATCAGTTACAGGTCGGTGGGGTAATTATTAATGATATCCCATCTTTCCGCGTGGATAATATGCCTTATGGTGGTGTGAAAGATTCGGGTTTAGGGCGTGAGGGGATTCAATCTGCCATTCGGGATATGCAGGAAGAGCGTTTGTTGGTGATTAAGCGTTAAGTATTTGATCTGATCATGTATCGTCATCATCAGAGACAGAAAATGAGTTAACTCTGAATTTTGGGATGATTCACTACAGCGCTGTAGTTCAGTGAATTATAAGCTACAGCGTTAGTGTAAAATAGATGAAAAGTAAAATAACTCAAATAGCATCAAAATTGTATTCCAAATAGTTATATGACTTATAACCAAAAAATCAAGTCAAAATGGAGTGGAATTTGAACGCTTGATTAAAAAATGCATACAAAAAACATCTTTCCGAGCAGAATTTACAGAAAAATTTTTCAAAAATGAGTATTGTTAAGCCATACAAAAGCGCAATATTGGGCAAAGACTTTAAGCAAGATTTTCCGAATATTTCGCTGTTTGACCTTTAGAATTTGATGCTCAAAAGGTGTGACTCTAAAGCAAACACCCAGATTTTCATTTTTTTGCAGGATATTTTTTGAGTGCGCTAAATTACCGTTATATAAAGTAAATTTAAGCTAATGAAAAAGCAAATTATTTATATAAAAGGTCAGAATTAAAAAACAAGCAACAAAAAATAACCTGAAGTTTAGGTGTTCTATGACAGATTCTCGTGAGAGTTGGTCCGCACGATCAGGCTTTATTATCGCAGCTATTGGTTCTGCGGTCGGGTTGGGTAATATTTGGCGTTTCCCTTATGTTGCCTATGAAAATGGCGGCGGCGCATTTTTAATCCCTTATTTAATTGCGATCTTTGCCGCAGGTTTGCCATTGCTGTTTTTGGACTATGCAGTTGGGCATAAATACCGTAAAGCACCACCAACCGCTTATAAAAAGCTCATGAACAGTGAAGCATTGGGTTGGTGGCAGGTGATGGTGACTTTGCTGATTGGTATTTACTATGCCAGCGTATTGTCTTGGGCAGGCAGTTATATGTTCTATTCCATTGGTCAGCAATGGGGAACAGACACTGAAAAATTCTTTTTCACAAGCTACTTACAAAATGGTGAAGGTTTAGCCTTGGGTTTTGTACCCACCTTATTTATTGGCTTAGTCATCGTGTGGGCGGTAGTGATGTTCATTTTATATGGTGGTGTGAAAAAAGGGGTTGAGCTGTCAAATAAAATTTTTATACCACTTTTGCTGATTTTATTCTCTATTCTCGTGGTTCAAGCTTTACGTTTGCCTGGTGCAGTCGATGGCTTAAATGCCTTCTTTACGCCTAACTGGGAAGCGATGACGAACTATAAAGTATGGTTAGCTGCCTTTGGTCATATCTTCTTCTCGCTTTCAGTCGGGTTCGGGATTATGTTGACCTACTCATCATACCTAAAACGTAAAACTAACTTGACTGGTTCAGGCTTGGTGGTTGCACTCGCAAACTCATCTTTTGAAATTTTAGCGGGTATTGGTATTTTTGCTGCGCTTGGTTTTATGGCGTACAGCGCAGGTTCATCGGTAGATGAAGTGGTTTCGGGTGGTATTGGTTTAGCCTTTATTGCATTCCCAAAAATCATTTCTAGCTTGGGTGCAGGTGGCGATTTATTTGGCTTCTTATTCTTCGCTTCATTGACGGTTGCAGGAGTGACCTCAATGGTGAGTATTCTGCAAGTGCCGATTGCTGCGTTCCAAGACAAACTGGGTTGGTCGCGTAAGCGTGCAGTAACCATCATTGCGGGTGGTTCAGCTATAGTTTCAACCATTTTATTCTCTACCCACAGTGCGATTACTTTTGTCGACATCATTGACTACTTTGCCAACAACATTGGTATTGTCGGTGGTGGTTTATTGTCGATTATTTTGGTGACTTGGTTCCGACGTCCATTGCTCAAAGAATTGCAGCAACACGTTAACCAATACTCAAGTATTAAATTGGGTTGGGGCTGGAATTTCCTATTAACCATCGTGACACCACTTTCATTGCTCGTGGCTTTAGGTTTAACCCTAAAATCTATTTTTGCAGAAGGCTATGGTGGTTATCCATTACACATTTTACTTACCGTGGGTGGTGGTACCGTGGCGCTCTTTATTATTGGTGCGGTATTGCTTAGCCGCTTAAAAGATCAAGACGCAGCGGAGAAATAACATGAATACATCTGCATTGGTGATGTTGATTATTTCAACAGTGGTACTTTGGGGTGGTTTGGTTTTTGCGATGATTCACCTGATCAAAAACCCAGATGAACTTGAAGACTAAGTGTTTTGCTGAACAAGTGCGAAGCTTTAAGAGATTGCACCGTTTAAATAACCCTTGATTGATTCAAGGGTTATTTTATTGGAACGGCTATTCAATGAGAAGAATCGTTAAAACAAAAACAGCTTAGGCGGTTTTTTCAATACGACAATAATAAAAACCATCACCGCGTCCTTCTTGTGGCAATAATTGGCGTCCGTACAGTTGTGGAATGCCCCAATCTGCATCAATTTTGACTTCTTTGGCATTAAGATGTTCGGCAAAGAATTGCTGCATTTGCTGTTCATTTTCGGCTTTTAAAACCGAGCAGGTAATGTAAAGCAAGGTGCCGCCAACTTTGAGTTGCTGCCACATCTGCTGCAAAATCTGTTGCTGTAATGCTACCGTTTGCTGAATATCGCCAGATTGACGCAGCAAACGAATATCTGGATGACGACGCAAGACCCCAATTGCAGAGCATGGTGCATCCAATACAATACAGTCCACTGCTTCACTAGCGTTCCATGTGGTTGCATCGGCAGCCAAAATTTCGACTTGCGCTTCTTGATTCAGTTGCAGACGTTCTAGGTTTTCGCTGACACGTAACAGACGTTGGGCATCCTGATCCAAGGCAATCAATTTTTTAGGCTGAAATTTTTCGAGCAGATGTGCTGTTTTACCACCAGGGGCTGCGCAGGCATCGACCACGACTTTGCCATCTAAATTTGGCAAGAGCATCGCACACAGTTGGGCATGTTCGTCCTGTACGGAAAATACGCCTTCATCAAAACCAGGCAAGTCTGGAATGTGCACATTTTGCAGCATCACAATACCAACTGCAGACACGGTGCAAGCTTCTGCAGCAATCTCTTGTTCCTGCAAAATTTCTAAATAGTCATCACGGCTGATTTGGCGTGTATTGACTCTTAAGGTTAGCGGCGCAGTTTGCTTTAAAGTTTGCGTCAGTTGTTCTAATTGCTCAGGCCAATCTTTTTTCAGGCGTTTATACAACCAACTTGGCAAACCATGCGCTTGCGCCAAAGCCGTTTGAAATTCGGATGTTTCACGTGAAACACGACGCAGAATCGCATTCACCACACCGCTGAGTGCCTGATAGCCCAATTGTTTGGCTGCAGTTACGGTTTCGGAAATTGCGGCATGACTGGCTACACGGGTACAAAGCACTTGATATAAGCCAACATATAAACAGGTTTCAACAGTTTCGTTGTTGAGTGGTTTCACCAACAACGGTAAGGTAATGCTTTTTAGGGCATACCATTGACGCAAGGTGCCCAAAACCAGCTCATGAAACAAGGCACGGTCACGTTCCGCGACTTTGCTTAAATGTACAGGTAAAATGCTCGCCAATGATTGCCCTTGTTGTACAGCCAATAGCGTACGGATGACTTGGGCACGCAAGTTCAAATGTGAATTGCCTGATTCAGTATGGCTCATGCGAGAACTTGTCCTGTTTGAAGTTTTTGAGTTTGAATGATTTGCACAGGATTCAGCGGTTTAGCACCAGGCCATTGCAACGAGCTTAAGCACACTGCTTGTTGATCGCCACAAGCGACGTGTACGCCTTGTTTGTCCAATTTTAAAATTGTGCCTGCAGCTTTGCCCTGTGCAGATTCATCTGATAATGCTGAACCCCACACGCGTAAGTTTTGAGTGTCATCTAAAGGAATAAATGCCACAGGCCACGGGTTAAAGGCACGAATATTACGGTCAATTTCGGCTGCAGTTTGTGACCAGTTAATTTGCGCTTCGGCTTTGGTCAGTTTGTGTGCATAGACCGTTAAGGCTTCATCTTGCACTTCACGCCTAGCGAAATAGTCTTGTAATTTTTGTTCTGAAGCCAATACTTCAACAATTGCTTCGGCACCTTGCTGCGCCAGTTTGTCATGTAAAGTGGCAGAAGTGTCTGCTGCAGTAATTGGGCACAAGGTTTTATACAACATATCGCCCGTATCTAAACCTGCTGCCATTTTCATAATGGTGATGCCTGTTTCGGTATCACCTGTGGCAATGGCACGCTGAATCGGCGCTGCACCGCGCCAACGTGGTAATAAAGAACCGTGAATATTCAAGCAGCCATATTTAGGCGTATCTAAAATCACTTGTGGCAAGATTAAACCATAGGCCGCAACCACCATCACATCGGCATTCAATGCAGCCAATTCTTGTTGGGCCGCCAGACCTTCTTCAGTAGATGATTTAAAATGCAAAGGTTGATAGACAGGAAGATCGTGTTGTAGTGCCAATTGCTTCACCGCAGATGCTGTGAGTTTTTGTCCGCGTCCTGCTTTACGATCAGGCTGAGTGTAAACCGCGACAATCTCATGTTCGGTGTTCAGGAGTGCTGCCAAAGCGCTTGCAGCAAATTCAGGCGTACCTGCAAAAACGATTTTCAATGGAAATCAACCCATATTTTTAGATGACGCGCCAATTATAACAAATTGCGGCTCAAAGGTCGGAACGGGTTGTAACAAATCCACCTTGTCCCCTTGCGCAGCAAACAAAGCAGCGCTTTGTTCTTGCTCATGTGGCTAAAACTTTCTCAGATTGCGTTACGAAACTTGGCAATAGTCTCGCTATTCCCTGCGTTTCATGCCTAATCTGCTCAGTTTTAGCCTACAGCGCAAGCCATTTATGAAATGTCAACAGACCCTAATAATGCAAAATTTAAAAATTATTCATGAAAGTTTTGTATTGAACAATAAATTCTAGAGTGCATTCTCGCCCTTTTAAGGGTGAGCCAGCTCTTTTCTTAATATGACTATAGTAAGTTAAAATTGTCGTTAAATATCATTAGTTTGTATTATAGATTCACTTTTTTATGTTATAATTAAATTGTATTTTTAGGAGCATTTTCATTGCTAACAGGCATCCAATTAAGAGCGTATCCAACCAATCATCAAAAGCTGATCCTTAGTCAGTGGATGGGTTGCGCTCGTTTTATTTGGAATGCTAAGTGCGATGAAGATAAATACTTCCGTGGCTTTGCACGTAAGTTCACTCCTTACAATCAATATTATGAAACGCAAGATCAAAAATACTCACACTTTAAATCAGAAGAACTCAGCGCATGGCTAAAACAATGCCCTAGCCAAATCCTGAGAAATTCAGCAAGCAATTGGAAAGATACTCTTGATAGGTTTAAAAGTGGCATTTGTGGTCGTCCGAAGCGTAAAAAGAAAACAGATAAAGGCTCAATTTACCTCACCCGTGAATTGTTCAGATTCGAGCCTGACCAGTTTGGCAAACTGCATCTATTTATTGGTACGAAAACCAATAACATCGGAATTTTAAAGTTTGGGATTCATGCTGATTTTAACGAGCCTAAATCCCTCTACATCCGTAAAGAACGTGGTCAATACTTTGTGTCATTTTGCTATGAAGATGATCAGGATATTCAAGTAATCAAGCCCGAAGAACATCTAGAATATCTACGTGGTATGACAGCAGAACAGCTACAAGACATTGTGGTTGGTATTGATCGTGGCGTGGTTATCCCTGTTCATGCAGAGCATAGAGAATTTGATTTCTCCAAAGAGCAGAAGAATCACCTATCTAAAGCGGATCGCTATATCAAACGCCTGCAACGGAAACTATCACAACAACAAAAAGACTCTAACCGCAGAGCAAGAACCAAACATCGTATTGCGGTGCATCATGCAAAGAAAGCTAATATCCGCAAGGATTTTGCCCACAAAACTAGCCATGCATTGGTTAATGGATTTGGTAAAGTTTTTGTATTTGAGAAATTAAATACCAAGCAGATGACTAAGAAGCCTGCACCGAAAAAAGATGAGTTAGGTCGTTTCATTCCAAATAAAGCCAAAGCGAAAGCTGGCTTAAACAAGGCGATCCTCAATGTAGGTTGGTACCAGATCGCATCGTTCCTGAAATACAAAGCGGAACGATTAGGAAAAGCAGTTTTTAGTATCCCTGCTGCTTACACCAGTCAAGAGTGCGCTTCATGCGGTCACACTCACCCCGACAATCGCAAGAGCCAAGACAGGTTCAAATGCGTGAATTGTGGACACATTGACAATGCAGATCATAATGCAGCAATGGTGATTAAACAGAGGGCAGTAAAATTAATCTTAGACAGTGGAACACTGTTGGATGACAATCACTTGTCATCTAGTGGGCGTGGAGGTGTTCGTAAGACGAAAAAGAGTGTTAAAGCTTTTTCTCGCTGTACCGATGAAGCGTCAAAAGAGAAGTGTGCAGCTTAGGCTGCATCACGGAAACTCGGTTGCTTTAGCACTGAGTAGTTCATTTCAGTATGATCAACAAGGTGCTGTGGGTTTTCGTCACTTTTTATCCATCATAAAGTCGGTAAAGCAGCAGCCTTACTACCTCAAGCTGTAGTAAAATACAAAGATTCTTAAACTGTTTTGCAGTGATACAGATCTTGCAAACAGTATTATTTCGCCAGAATGAATTTCAGATTCATTTCAGCACAACCAAGTTGGAACTTTATAATGCCTGACTATCGTTCAAAAACATCGACACACGGAAGAAATATGGCGGGTGCACGCGGCTTATGGCGTGCAACGGGTATGAAAGACGAAGATTTCGGTAAGCCGATTATTGCGGTGGTCAACTCATTTACCCAATTTGTACCTGGCCATGTGCATTTAAAAGACCTCGGTCAAATGGTGGCAGAACAAATTCAGGCGGCAGGTGGTGTTGCCAAAGAATTTAACACCATTGCCGTAGATGACGGGATTGCCATGGGCCATGACGGCATGTTGTATTCATTGCCATCACGTGACTTGATTGCCGATTCGGTAGAATACATGGTCAACGCGCACTGTGCCGATGCTATGGTCTGTATCTCCAACTGTGACAAAATTACCCCAGGGATGCTGATGGCTGCCATGCGCCTAAACATTCCAGTGGTGTTTGTATCTGGCGGCCCAATGGAAGCAGGTAAAGTCAAAATTCGTGGCAATGAACACGCGATTGACTTGATTGATGCAATGATTGTGGCGGCAGATGATAACTATACCGATGAAGAAGTCGCTGAATATGAGCGCTCAGCATGCCCAACTTGTGGTTCATGCTCAGGGATGTTCACTGCCAACTCAATGAACTGCTTAACAGAAGCCTTAGGTTTATCTCTACCTGGCAACGGCTCAATTCTAGCAACTCACGCCAACCGTAAAAAACTGTTTGATAAAGCAGGTCAGTTGATTGTGGAATTGGCGAAACGCCATTATGAACAAGACGATTACAGCGTATTGCCACGTTCAATTGCAACCAAAGCATCTTATGAAAATGCTATGACATTGGATATTGCCATGGGTGGTTCAACCAACACCGTATTGCACTTGTTGGCGGCTGCCAATGAAGCAGGTGTGGATTTCACCATGGATGATATTGACCGTTTATCACGCAAAGTACCTGTTTTGTGTAAAGTTGCACCTGCAAAACAAGACGTTCACATGGAAGATGTACACCGCGCGGGCGGCATTATGTCTATTTTAGGTGAGCTGGATCGTGCAGGTTTATTGGACACTTCTGTAGGTACGGTTCACGAAGCAACCTTAAAAGATGCTTTAGATAAATGGGACATTATTCGTACCGAAAATGAAGACGTTTACCA
The DNA here is from genome assembly GCF_002412355.1 of Acinetobacter sp. YT-02. NCBI lineage: Bacteria > Pseudomonadati > Pseudomonadota > Gammaproteobacteria > Moraxellales > Moraxellaceae > Acinetobacter > Acinetobacter sp. YT-02. The sequence continues at coordinate 19,446 of NZ_NOZT01000037.1, read as the reverse complement.
GTTCTTCCGTTCTGCACCAGGCGGCGTACCTACCCAAACTGCATTCTCACAAGACCGTTACTATTCACGTTTAGATGGTGACCGTGACAATGGTGTGATTCGTAATGCAGAACACGCCTTCTCTAAAGATGGTGGTTTGGCGGTACTTTACGGCAACATCGCTTTGGATGGTTGTATTGTCAAAACTGCAGGGGTAGATGATTCTATTTTGAAATTCAACGGCACAGCACGTGTTTTTGAAAGTCAGGATGCTGCAGTAGACGCGATTTTGGGTGGTAAAATTACAGCGGGTGATGTGGTGGTGATTCGCTACGAAGGCCCACGTGGTGGCCCAGGTATGCAAGAAATGCTCTATCCAACCAGCTATTTGAAATCGAAAGGTTTAGGCAAAGAATGTGCCTTACTGACCGATGGTCGTTTCTCGGGCGGCTCTTCAGGTCTTTCAATTGGTCACGTTTCTCCAGAAGCGGCTGAAGGTGGTGCGATTGGTTTGGTTGAAGATGGTGACCGTATCGAAATTGATATTCCAAACCGCAGCATTCACTTGGCGGTAGATGACGCAACCATGGCGGCACGTCGTGAAGCGCAAGAAGCTAAAGGCTGGCATCCTGCAGAAGAACGTCCACGTAAAATTTCTAAAGCGTTGAAAGCCTATGCTATGCACACCACCAGTGCGGCAAAAGGTGCGGTACGTGAAATCTAAGCAGTACTTAGCAATTTAAGCTGCCACAAAAAAGCACTCCAAAATTGGGGTGCTTTTTTATGAGCCTGCCAATGAGCAATGTCAGTATCGCAGCAAATTTGAGCAATGAAATTAGACAGGCATTTTCGTTTACATCCTGCCCGCTTTCGATACAATGAAAAATAAAATAAATCGTCATGATGAGCACGTCATTTCACCCATCTTGCTAAGGAATCAGCCATGAGTAAACAGAATATCCGCGAACATTCAGCCGAAGTCTATGAAGGCATTGAAAATGCACCTGCACGCTCCATGATGCGTGCGGTGGGTTTTAAGGATGAAGATTTTACTCGTCCATTTATTGGCATTGCATCGACTTGGGCCAATGTCACACCATGTAATATGCATATTGATGGCTTGGCGCGTGAAGCGGAAACAGGCGTGAATCAAGCGGGTGGTAAAGGCATTATTTTCAATACCATCACCATTTCAGACGGTATTTCAAACGGCACCGAAGGCATGAAATATTCACTGGTTTCACGTGAAATCATTGCCGACTCAATTGAAGCCGTGGTGGGTTGTCAGGCCTATGATGGTGTGATTGCCATTGGTGGCTGTGATAAAAACATGCCGGGTTGCATTATGGGACTGGCGCGTTTAAATCGTCCGGGCTTGTTTGTTTATGGCGGCACCATTAAACCGGGTGCAGGACATACCGATATTATTTCGGTGTTTGAAGCCGTGGGTCAGCATGCCAAAGGGGAAATTAACGAAATTCAGGTCAAACAGATTGAAGAAGTGGCTTTGCCGGGTGCAGGTTCGTGTGGTGGCATGTACACCGCGAACTCTATGGCATCGGCCATTGAAGCATTGGGCATGAGTTTACCAGGGTCTTCGGCACAAGAAGCGGTTTCTCAAGACAAAATGGATGATTGCCAACGTGCAGGCGAAGCAGTCATGAATCTGTTACGTCTGGATATTAAACCACGTGACATTATGACCAAATCTGCCTTTGAAAATGCCATTAAAGTATTGATTGCTTTGGGTGGGTCGACCAATGGTGTGTTGCATTTAATTGCCATGGCGCATTCTGCAGGGGTTGAACTCACACTCGATGATTTCGTGCGTATTGGTCAGGAAACCCCAGTGGTGGCCGATGTACGTCCATCGGGCAAGTATTTAATGTCGGAGCTGATTGCCATTGGCGGAATTCAGCCGTTGATGAAGCGCATGCTAGATGCAGGCATGCTCGATGGTTCTTGTTTAACGGTTACAGGTAAAACTTTGGCAGAAAACTTGGCCGATGTTGCCGATTATCCTGAAGGTCAGCAAATTATTTTACCGTTTGATGCGCCAATCAAAAAAGATTCACACTTGGTGGTGTTAAAAGGCAATTTATCGCCTACGGGTGCAGTGGCAAAAATTACAGGCAAAGAAGGCTTGTATTTTGAAGGGCCTGCACGCGTCTTTGAAGGTGAAATTGGTGCGATGCGCGGCATTTTAGATGGTGAAGTGCAAGAAGGTGAAGTGGTGGTGATTCGCGGTGAAGGCCCTAAAGGTGGCCCAGGTATGCCAGAAATGCTGAAACCAACTTCTGCAATTATTGGCAAGGGCTTGGGTAACTCAGTAGCGTTAATTACCGATGGACGTTTTTCGGGCGGTAGTCATGGTTTTGTGATTGGGCATGTGACCCCAGAAGCATATGAAGGCGGGCCAATTGGTCTGGTGAAAAATGGTGATAAAATTTCGATTAATGCTGAAACCCGCGAAATGACTTGGCATGTGTCAGAAGAGGAAATGGCAGCACGTAAAGCGGCATGGGTCAAACCAAAGCCAAACTATACCCACGGTGCATTGGCGAAATTTGCTAAATTGGCATCGGGTGCAGAAAAAGGTGCAGTGACTGATCTGAATTTAGAGGTCTAATTGCTCATTTTTATATGAATTGATATAAATCCTTGTGTACTATTGAAAGACGAGCGCACATGATTTGCATGTGGCTTGTCCCTAAACCACAAGGATTTTCTTTTAGAGGCTGATCTCATGTCACTGTTACGCCGTTGGTTCGATCCGATCCGATCGAGTTGGTTTTATCAAAAACCATCTCGGCAATCGGTGTTGTCCACGGAACACGGACTGAGTGTGTATTTACGTCTAGATGATGTATATAGCTATTTGGCGGTACAGCAGTTACCGCAATTAGAAGATATTCTGGCCGATGAGTTAAAACCTTTAACCGTAGTGATTTCGCGGCAAAGTGGCGATGCACCGAACCAAATGTCGGCTGCAGAATGGCAAAATTACTGTATTCAAGATGCAAAAATTCTTGCCAAACAACACCGTTTTAGTTTTCATGATACCCCTGAACCACCGACTGCAGAAGCTTTAATGCAGGCAGAAACCATTTTGCGGCATACGCCGTTACGTGGTCAGGATTTCTTGTATTTACTCGAAGATGTGTTCCACATGCTATGGCAAAAGCAGTCGGGTAAATTACGCACCTTATATGCCATGGCCAGCCGTCATCATCAAATTCAGGATTTTCCTGAACGGGTTTTTAATGATGCACCTGTATTGGCCAGTTATTTTGAGTTTGGTGGACGTAAATATCATGCAGTCGATGATTTATTGCGTCTGACCCGCCGTTTAAAACAACAAAAATTACTGACCGATAATCCTATTTTCTTGATCAATCATATTGAATGGTGTGAACATTTAATTAGTGATGCCGAAGAACTCAATGAAATTCAGGCGCTTGACCCTGAATTGGACTTATACATCGCACTGGAAGACCCGATTTCTTGGTTGTTATTGGCGTATATCAAAGAAGAATTGGCCGCCTATTACAATATTCATTTGAATGTGTATCCCTTATCCTATCATGGGCGTGACTATTTTGACTGGAGTTTGGCAACACGTTTATCTAAACGTACCGATGTTGCGTTTACGCCGTTTTGCCGACCGACCGAACAGGCGACTTATCAAATGGCACAACTGTATTACAGTGTGCCTGAAGAACAGCGTGTCGATGCCATGTATCGCATTTTGCAGGCAGTGTGGACGAGGGGACAGGATTTATCCTTTAAAGCGCATTTTGAGCGTATGCAGCGTGAACTCGAGTTAGATCAACTGACCACAGCGGATGTGACTGAGTTGCTCAAAGAAAATGATATGCTGTGTGAAATGAAATCTCAGCCCGATTTTCCTGTGTTGGAATTGCGTATAGATGGGCAAAGCTACGTGTTTAATAGCTTATATCGGGTGTGGATGATTGAAAGTATTTTCAGTAATGTGTTAGAAGAAAAGTATAAGAGTGAAACCGAAACTGAAAGTGTAGCCCAAGCCCATGAACAATGAAAAAGTAAAATCATTACAACAAGCACGTGAAAAAATAGACCAAATTGATGTGGCTTTAATTGAATTGATTGCATCGCGTCAGTTTTATGTCGATCAGGCCATGCGCCATAAACAGACTTTGGAAGATGTACAGTCGCCACAGCGCGTGAAAGAAGTGATTGAAAAAGTCCGTGCTTTGGCTGTGCAACATGCAGTCGATCCAGACATGGTCGAGCGTTTATATCACGATATGATTCATCATTTTATTCAGCGTGAATTAAAAGAATTTCGTCCTTAACGGGTCTTCTCCATATGTTTGGGTGATGCTTCAAACGCAGCCCAAACTTTATATTTACGCGGCAATACTGCGTATTTGTATGCCATCATGGTGTTTAAAGCATAATTTTTAAAAATAATTTGCCTATTTTTTTTGCTTGCAGCTTTAAGCGAAAAGCCTTGCCTGTCTTGACTTTGCCAGCTTTTTATAAAGTTTTGGTAAAAAAAAGAATATGAATTTATTACATTTTTTAACGATGTAAGTTTGCTTTATTTTAAAAAGTATATATATTGTATATACATCTTTTGCAAAGCAGTCTTTATTTTGGAGAGATCAGCAATGAACGAGCAAATCAAAAAAATAAAGACAGGCAAGAAAGATGGACAACTTTTAATTCGTATTAATAGTACTGAACGTGATGAATTTATTCGTTTATGTGAAGAACTTGATACTAGTGCTGCTCGTGAATTAAGAAAATTTATTCGTAGTTTTGTGAAACAACACAATGGTAACGAATAGCCTTACTAAGGAGTAATACCATGGCTAAGCAAGTTAAATCTTTGAAGCAAAAAATCAAAGCACGTTTGAAAAAGATTTCAAAACATAAAGGCAAATTGAAGCAACTTAAGCAAGAGCTTAAAAAACAGAAATAAGCCACAGCAAAAGCATGATCTCTTAAAAACGGTTTATTCTAGACAGACCGTTTGAGGTTAAAAAAAGACCGAACAATTATTGTTGTTCGGTCTTTTTGTATTGCTTCGGCAGCTGCTTAGGTTTCAGCAGATGACAGCAGGTTCTGATTAGGATGGATCACGCAAACTAAAGAACCAGTTTAGGAACAAGGCCGCAAAGGTTGCTGTACCTATCCCACCCAAATTAAAGCTGCCCAATTGCAGCGCAAAGTCACCCGTTCCTAAAATAATGGTCACGGCAGCCACCATCAGATTTTTATTTTTAGAAAAATCGACCTTGTTTTCAATCCAGATTTTCGCGCCAGCAATGGTAATCAAACCAAAAACCACAATTGAAGCACCTGTTAAAATAGCGGTAGGAATGGTGTGAATAATCGCGCCAAATTTGGGTGAAAGCCCAAGGAAAATTGCAAAGACCCCCGCCACTACAAAAATAATCGTGGAATACACGCGGGTAACAGCCATCACTCCAATATTTTCACCATAAGTGGTCATACCTGGTGCACCGACACCACCTGCGAGTGTTGTGGCAACACCATCTGCGACAAAGGCTTTACCAATGTGTGGATCGAGGTTTTCACCTGTCATTGCTCCGACTGCTTTAATGTGTCCCAAGTTCTCTGCCACCAAAATGAAAGCAATTGGGGCGATAATTAGCATGGCATTCACATCAAATACAGGCGCGTGAAAGTCTGGAACACCAAACCACGCGGCTTGCTGAATTGGTGTGAAGTTAATTGGCGTACCCCAACCCATGACATTGGTGACCATAAAATAGATCAGATACGACATGAGTAAGCCAATTAGGAGTAAAAGACGTTGCAATAAACCTTTGGTAAATACAGCAATCATGCCCATACACAGCACAGTTACCAATGCCATCCACATATTAAATGGATTGCCTGCAACGGCTTTGACCGTGACTGGGGCAAGGTTTAAACCAATGATCATCACCACTGCACCTGTCACTACAGGTGGCATCAATTTTTCAATCCAACGGGTGCCTGTGGCCATCACCAAAAAGCCAATCAGGGCATATAAAATACCGCAGGCAATAATCCCGCCTGCCGCGACCCCAATATTGGCATTTAAACCACCTGCTGCACCTGCATAGCCTGTGGCAGCAATCACTACTCCAATAAAGGCAAAGCTCGAACCTAAATAACTTGGAACGCGCCCACCTGTCATGAAAAAGAACAGGATGGTACAAATCCCTGACATTAAAATGGCAAGGTTCGGGTCAAAGCCCATTAAGAAAGGTGCAAGTACCGTAGCACCAAACATGGCAAACGCGTGTTGTATCCCCAATACAACGGTTTGTGCAGGCGGTAGATACTCATTGGTCCCTACAGGACGCGCATCAATGCTGCCTTCATAAGGGCGCCATTTGGGAAACCAATTGGACATAAAGTGAGCACTCAAAAGCTAAATTGAGCACATCATACCCTTGTATTGCATAAATTTTTTAAAAATTTTGCGAGGAAACTGACCAGCTGCTTATTTTTAGAATTAAATTTTACTATTTGTTAAAATTTACATTTAATATAAATAAGTAATTTTATTTATAAATTTAAAGAATGTTTTGCTGCATCAATGGGATGAAAGCAGACGAAGAATAAATTTAATTGCACATAATTTAGGCTTATTTTTTCGCCACGCAACGCATAGGGCTAAAAAATGGGCGCATAGGGGATGATAATGAGCAAGGTCAGCACAGAAACACCGTAAAAGACCACTCAGCAGGGAAGGTTGCCCTCAAAGATAATAATGCGTTTAAACAGCAATAAGCCTGTAAAACATGGAGCCAATGGTAAACACACCTGCGAGTACAGTCATTTGACCCAGAAAATAGTCAATGTTCATCTTTTTTATCTGATATTTAATCATAAGCATAATTCAAAGAAGGTAGTACAGAAATCATAAAAAATGCCAGTTATCATTTTTTTTATGATTTTTTAGTGACCCTTTTATACAGTAATCTGCCCATGCCATTTCTAAGTGAGTGCATAAGCCACAAGCAGAGTACATGACTCTGCTTGTTGTGCTATTCGTAGAGGCTTAACCTGTATTGCGTAAGCCTGCTGCAATCCCTGCAATGCTTACCATAAGGGCATGATCGACAGGGGTATGTTCGGCATGTTGTTCTGCCAAATACCGGCGACGACGTTTCATCAACTCTGCCTGTAGCAAATGCAGTGGCAATAAATACGGTTTACGCACCCGCATTGATTGATCTAGCACATCATTGCTGCTGAGCAATTGCGATTCACCTTTGAGGGTCAGTAACGTTGTTACGGCATCACGCAGGCGTTGACGCAGTTGCTCACCGAGTTGTTTCAAGTCTTCGTCATCGGTCAGGTGTGACTCATAATACAATGCAATATTGCTGTCGGCTTTAGACAACACCATTTCTAACATATCAATTAAAGTCTGGAAGTAAGGCCAATCGCTGAGCATTTCATCTAAAGTGGCTTTTTGTCCCTGATCGATTGTTTGGTTAATTGCTGCGCCTGTACCTAACCAAGCAGGCAGCATCAAACGGATTTGCGTCCATGCAAATACCCACGGGATGGCACGTAAGGATTCAATTCCGCCGCTGACTTTACGTTTTGCAGGACGAGAACCGAGCGGCAACATCTGCAATTCTAGTTCTGGCGTAACGGTGCGTAAATATTTCACAAAATGTGGATTTTCACGCACAGTTTGACGGTAGACCTGTACCGAAAGCTCGGTCATGTTATGCATGACCTCGCGCCATTCTGCCTTCGGCACAGGGGGTGGCATTAGCGTCGCTTCTAAGGTGGCAGCGGTATAGACTTCCAGATTTTGCAATGCAACCCCTTCAAGTCCAAATTTAAAACGAATCATTTCGCCTTGTTCGGTAACGCGAATTGCACCTGAAATAGAACCTGGTGGCTGTGAGAACAGCGCTTGTTGAGTCGGTGCGCCACCACGGCTGATAGAACCACCACGACCATGGAATAAGGTTAGCTGCACAGCATGTTGCTGCGCTACCGCAGTCAGTTCTTCCTGAGCGCGGTACTGTGCCCAGTTGGCCGACATGAACCCTGCATCTTTGGCGGAGTCCGAGTAGCCAATCATGACCTCATGTTTGCCCTGAATATGCTGTTTGTACCAATGCATATTAAATAGGGTATTCATGGTCTGGGCAGCCCCATCCAAGTCTTTCAGGGTTTCAAACAGCGGCACCACACGTAAAGGATGCTGAATGCCTGCTTCTTTTTGCAGCAATAACACCGCTAACACATCACTTGGATATTCCGCCATGGAAATAATATACGCGCCCAAGCTTTCCTGCGGTTGCTCAGCCAACGTGCGCATGGTAGCAAACACTTCTTGCACATCGGGATGTTGAATCAGGCTTTGTGCAGGTTCCTGCATGAATTTTGGCAATAACGGACGTTTGCTTTGCAGTTCTTGAAGTAAGAAGTTCTGACGCGCTTGTTCAGTCCAAGTTTCAAAATTGCCCAAACCTAAATATTCGGTAATGGCAGAAATGGCTTGGCGATGACGTCCTGACTCTTGGCGAATATCCAGTTTTAGCAATTCAATACCAAAACAATTCACACGATGTATTAAATCCAGCAATTTGCCGTTCGCAATGTCTGACAATTGGCAAGCCGTCAGCGAGCGATAACACAGCAGTAAAGGCTGTAACAACTCGTCTTTGTTTTTAATCACCAAACTGTCATCAGCATCTTTGCCTTGTAATTTCGCTGCTAACCAGTTGCGGGTGGCTTTTAGGCGTTCACGGGTGTCGCGTAAATATTCACGGTACGGCTCTGCATGGAAATGTCCCAAAGCATCTGCCAATTCTGGGCTGCATTGCTGAATGGAAAGTTCCCAACGCAAGTTTTCAATATCACGTAAATACAGTTCTGCTGCTTTCCAGCGCGATAACCACAACACCTCTTGAGTCACTTTATGGGTGACATTGGGGTTACCATCACGGTCACCGCCCATCCAAGAGGCGAAACGCACAGGCGCAATATTCAGCGGCAGACTTTGCCCACAGTGTTCCTGCACAATGCTGTCTAACTCACGCATGAATTTAGGCACTGCATTCCACAGGGTTTGTTCGATGGTGGTAAAGCCCCATTTGGCTTCATCGACAGGAGTTGGGCGATGTTGGCGAATTTCATCGGTTTGCCAAGCCGAGCTGATGAGCTGTTTTAAATCTGCCAAAACTGCCTGACGTTCACGTGGCGTCAGTTTTTGTTGATCCATTTTAGACAGGCAGTCATTAATATCGTCATATTTTTGAATGAGGGTACGACGGCTGACTTCAGTCGGATGTGCAGTTAAAACCAATTCAATTTTCAGTTCGCAGACTTGTTGATAGAGGGTTTCTGCAGAAATTTGGTTGTCTTTAAACTTGAGGAATAAGTGATCGAGTGGGTTTGGAGAAACAGCATGTTCATCAAATTCGCTTTGGCGACGACTCCGCACCACATGATATTGCTCGGCGATGTTGGCAAAGTTCAAAAAGTGGGTAAAGGCACGGGTGAGTGGTAAGATCTCGTCATCTTCCAGACTTAAAAACAGTTGTTCGAGTTGTTTTTCAGCTTCGGCTTGTCCATCGCGCGCGCCTTTAGATAAAGCACGAATTTGTTCGACCTGATTAAACAAATCTTGTCCTGCGTGTAACTTGAGGGTCTCACCCAATAAGTTGCCAAGTAGGCGTACGTCATCGCGTAGAGGAGCATCAATTTGTTGAATCATTCGTTGTTCTCCATGTTCTGTGTTTTTTACTCTGTTAAGACTATACCCCGATTTAGACACAATCCAAGCGGGCTATCTACAAAAGTTGCATGGATTTTGCGCATCTGAAGTTATAGTGCCAAGCGGCAGTATTTCGCAGAGAAATACAGGGCAGAGTGGCATGCGATTTGGTAAAAAAATTCCGATTTAGATCAACCTTTATTAGCCTGTTCAGCCATAACGTAGCATAAAAATACCCATCGCATCTTCAATAATCTTTTGAGATTGTGCAGCATCAGGCACGGCACGTACACCGAGTAAAACTTCATGGTGACGTAAACCATGTAGTAAAGAAACGATCAATTCAGTTTGTGTTTTAGGTTCATCTGCCTGAATAAATTTTAGTTCTGCTGCTTTGCGAAAGAAGCTTTCCCACATCGCGCGAAGTTTGGCATGTGAGGCATTGTAAAACTGCAATGCCAACGGATTTTGCTCCGAGGCCAGTTCCATCAGCAAGTGTTCTAATTTAATCGCTTCAGGCATGTTGGCCAAGTTCAAGGACAGTTCACAGGCTTGGTATAAAGCCTGCTTAAAATTGCGATGTGCAGTCAAGTCCAAAGGTTGTGCCTTAAGCAGACTTTCACAGGTTTCTTCAATGGCACAGGAAAATAACGTGGCTTTGTCTTGAAAATGATTATACACCGTTAATTTGGTCACGCCTGCTTCACGTGCAATCTGATTCATACTCGAACCATGAAAGCCCAACTTTAAAAACAAGTGTTTTGCCGACATTAAAATACGTTGGCGTTTTTCTAAATCTTTGGGTCGTCCGACATGAATCTGCACATGCTCCTCCTAATTTGCATCAGTACAACTGGAAAATGACGCTTCAGTTTTAATTAATGTACCTAGTGGTATATTAATTAAAAAATAATCAATTTAATATACTGCGTATTCTGCCCTAATAAAAACGTTTAAATAAGAGCACGCTAGATGAACACGACTCAGAATCTCATTGGCAGCCTGATGCTGTTGTGCTGTATCACCCTAATGGGCTGCAGCAAGCAAAAAACCGAGGTTGAACAGGAAGTCCCTTTGGTGATGGTGACTCAGCCCAGCAGTTTACATCTTGAGCAAAAAAGCTATGCAGGCGAGGTGCAAGCACGTCAGCAAACCGCTTTGGCATTTCGGGTTGCAGGGCAAGTTACACAGCGTTTTGCCGATGTCGGAGATCGGGTCAAGGTTGGGCAAGTCTTAGCAACACTGGATGTGCAAGATGCAACATTGCAGCTCAATGCCGCGCGTGCGCAACTGGAAAGTGCACAATCTGCTGCAAAAATTGCCAGTGATGAATTGCAGCGTTTTCAGCAATTGTTACCCATGAACGCAGTCAGCCGCTCGCAATATGATGCAGTCAAAAACCAGTATCAACATGCCATGGCGCAGTTGAAACAGGCGCAGTCTAATTATGCGGTTAGCAGTAATCAAACCGATTATAACCAGTTACGTGCCACAAAAAATGGCGTGATTACTGAACGCAATATTGAAGTTGGGCAGGTTTTAGCGGCAGGGCAGGTCGCTTATCAATTGGCGATTGATGGAGAACGTGAAGTCGTGATTGGTGTGCCTGAACAAGCAGTGGCTGAAATTCGGGTCGGGCAAGAGGCAACGGTGAGTTTATGGTCACAACCTGATAGCCGTTTTACTGGTACGGTTCGAGAAATTTCCCCTGCGGCAGATCAGTCACGTACTTTTAAAGTCAAAGTGGCTTTACGCGAAGGCAATGCACAGATTCAATTGGGGCAAAGTGCGCGGGTATTTCTGACTCGCCAAGCCAATCAGGGTTTATATGTGCCTTTATCTAGCGTATCGGCAACTGGGCAACAAGCTTTTGTTTTGGTCTTGCAGGCCGATTCAACCGTTCGCCAAACTCCTGTTACCTTGGGCGCTTATGGACGGGACAGCGTGCCTGTACTCAGTGGCTTGCAGGCGCAAGATTATGTGGTAATGGGTGGGGTACATTTACTGCGTGATCGACAAAAAATCCGCCCAATTAACCGTGACAATCAAGCTGTACAGGCGGTCAATCCAACAGCTCAGGCAGCTCCTGCTGCTACACAGACGGAGCGTTAAAATATGAATTTTAACTTATCCGAATGGGCGTTAAAAAATAAAGGTTTAGTGGTCTACTTGATGCTGTTGTTGGGCATTGTCGGCTTTTTTTCCTATTCTAAATTGGCACAAAGTGAAGATCCGCCGTTTACCTTTAAAGTGATGGTGATTCAAACCTATTGGCCAGGAGCGAGTGCCAAAGAGGTATCCTTACAAGTCACGGACCGTATTGAAAAAGAATTGATGAGCACGGGCGATTATGAACGTATCATGGCCTATTCGCGTCCGGGCGAGTCCATGGTGACTTTTATTGCCAAAGATTCCATGCGTTCCAGCCAAATTCCAGATGTTTGGTACAAGGTGCGTAAAAAGGTCAATGACATCCGCCATGAATTGCCACAAGGCGTACAAGGCCCATTTTTTAATGATGAATTTGGCGACACTTTTGGCAATATTTATGTGTTGACAGGCGCAGACTATGACTATGCCACCCTCAAAGAATATGCCGACCGTTTGCAACTACAATTGCAGCGGGTCAAAGATGTGGCCAAAGTCAATTTGGTGGGTTTACAAGATCAAAAAATCTGGATTGAGTTATCTAATACCAAAGCCGCGCAACTCGGTATTCCTGTTAGCGCGATTCAGCAAGCCTTACAACAACAAAACAGCATGGCAAGCGCAGGTTTTTTTGAAACCCATTCAGACCGTATTCAGGTCCGTGTAAGCGGTGCATTGCACAGTGTTGATGAGCTGAAACAAATGCCACTGTTGGTGAATGGCACCACCATTCAACTGGGCGATGTTGCTGAGGTCTATCGTGGGTTTAGCGAGCCTGCCCAACCACGTATGCGCTTTATGGGCGAAAACGGGATTGGCATTGCGGTGTCGATGCGTAAAGGCGGGGATATTCTAGCTTTGGGAGAAAATCTGGAAACAGAATTTGCTCGTTTGCAAAAAACCTTGCCTTTAGGCATGCAGCTGCAAAAAGTGTCTGATCAGCCTGTAGCGGTAAAACACAGCGTCAATGAATTTATGAAAGTCTTGGCTGAGGCGGTGATTATCGTGCTTTTGGTCAGCTTCTTTTCACTGGGTTTTCGTACTGGCTTGGTGGTGGCATTTTCCATTCCACTGGTTTTGGCGATGACGTTTGCTGGTATGCATTTGTTTGATGTCGGACTGCACAAAATTTCACTCGGTGCGCTTATTCTAGCGCTCGGATTGTTGGTGGATGATGCCATTATCGCCATTGAAATGATGGCAATTAAGATGGAGCAGGGTTATAGCCGCTTGCAAGCGGCAGGCCATGCGTGGCGAACGACTGCTTTTCCTATGCTAACTGGGACATTAATTACCGCAGCAGGTTTTTTACCGATTGCCACAGCAGCCTCAAGTACAGGGGAATACACCCGTTCAATTTTCCAAGTGGTGACCATTGCTTTGGTGGTGTCATGGTTTGCTGCCGTGCTGTTTGTGCCTTATCTGGGCGATAAATTATTGCCAGATTTTCAGCGTCATGCACAGCGAGCGCCGTGGTATCAACGTCTTTGGGCGCGTTTACGCAAACAAGCTGAGCCGCAGCCTGTGCTACAGCCAACAGGTGAATTACACGACCCATATCAAACCCGTTTTTATCAAATGTTTCGTGGTTGGGTCAATACCTGTGTGCGCTATCGTAAAACCGTCATTGCAAGCACAGTTGCTATATTTGTACTGTCAATTGCGATGTTTAAATTGGTACCGCAGCAATTCTTTCCGCCTTCCAATCGGGCAGAAATTTTAGTCGATTTAAAACTTGAAGAAGGTGCATCCTTAACAGCCACAGAAGCAGCCGTTAAAAAAGTTGAAAAATTTTTGGCACAACAACAAGGTATCGACAATTATGTGGCCTATGTCGGCACAGGTTCACCGCGTTTTTATTTGCCGCTAGATCAGCAATTGCCGCAAGCCAGTTTTGCCCAATTTGTAGTGTTGGCATCTTCCTTAGAAGACCGCAATGAAATTCGTCGTAATTTATCTGAGCAAATTCGCTTGTTATTGCCAGAAGTGCGTACTCGCGTGTCGTTATTGGAAAATGGCCCGCCTGTGGGTTATCCATTGCAATTCCGTGTATCAGGCGAAGACTTGGCGCAAGTGCGACAATGGGCGCAGCAAGTCGCAGCCACCATCAGTGCCAATCCAAACAGTACCAATGTGCATTTAGATTGGGGCGAGCCGAGCAAAGTCATTCAATTGCAGATTGATCAAGACCGTGCCCGTCAAATGGGAGTGTCTAGTCTAGATTTGGCTAACTTCCTCAATAGCTCTATCAGTGGCGCGGCTATTAACCAGTATCGTGAAAAACGTGAACTGATTGAAATTCGTTTACGTGGCAATCAAACTGAGCGCTTAGATGTCGCATCTTTAAGCAGTTTGGCTGTACCGACTTCACGTGGAACATCGGTGCCGTTGGCGCAAATTGCACACATTGAATACCGTTTTGAAGAGGGTTTAATTTGGCATCGTAACCGCTTGCCGACCATTACCGTACGTGGCGATATTCGTAGCAATCTGCAACCTGCAACGGTGGTGGCAGAATTATCTGAACCGATGGCAGCCTTGCGTGAAAAATTACCAAGTGGCTATTTAATTGAAGTCGGCGGTACAGTTGAAGAGTCGGCACGTGGGCAAAAGTCAGTCAATGCAGGCATGCCATTTTTCCTTGCGGTGGTGATGACCTTGTTAATGATTCAGCTGCGTAGCATGTCACGTGCGTTCATTGTATTTTTGACTGCACCGCTCGGCATTATTGGCGTGGTTTTGTTTCTGTTGCTGTTTAACAAACCTTTTGGTTTTGTGGCGATGCTTGGTACGATTGCCTTATCGGGTATGATCATGCGCAATTCCCTGATTTTAATTGATCAGATTGAGCAAGATATTCGGGCAGGAGAGTCGCAGTGGGATGCGATTATTAACGCCACGGTACGCCGTTGTCGTCCAATTGTACTGACCGCTTTGGCGGCAGTATTGGCCATGATTCCACTTTCCCGCAGTATTTTCTTTGGCCCGATGGCTGTGGCGATTATGGGCGGATTAATTGTCGCGACCTTATTAACTCTGTTCTTTTTACCTGCGTTATACGCCCAGTGGTTTAAAGTGAAAAAAAATCCACATAATCTGTAAAAGTGACATAATAACGGGTGCGAAACTTGGAAAATTTCAATATAGTAGCACCTTATATTTTTCAGCCTTAGCATACGTTACAGCATGCGCCAGATTAAAAAATAAAGTATGGCACAGATGGGGTTAAATCACATTATGAAGCAAGATAACTTGTTAAAGTTTCGCCGTTCCATTGCGATCTCTTACGTGTTTATGTTTTTTGCTTTATTTACTGTGGTGAGTGGCGCGTTGGCATATTGGTATGCCCGTAAAGTGATTGTGGTCGATAGCACCGAAGTCTGGTTACAGGCGCAGGCCTTATGGGTCATGCGTAATGTGTTGATTTATACGGTATTGGCACTGTTTGCTGCACTGTGGTTTATTCCATTGGCATTCTTTCCTTGGGATGCCTTTTTATGGGTCAAAGCTTGCACCGTGGCAGGTGTAGTCTTTGCCGTGATTGCCTTCTTGTTTTTAATCAATGCTTGGATTAAAGGGCTATCCAAATTTTTGAAAAATAAAGCCGTATTCTAAGGGCTTTTCGCTTGTATTCAGCATGCAGCTAAAATTTTTAGCAGTTTTCCCTTGTAAAACTCAGTTTTACCCCCATTTTACACATCAGTTCAGTTTTAATTAGAATTCCGTGAGGAGCATCGCCAGACATGGCTAAACGTGATTATTATGAGGTTTTGGGTGTCGCCAAAACAGCTAGTGATGATGAAATAAAAAAAGCCTACCGTAAGTTGGCGATGAAATATCATCCGGACCGCAACCCAGACAACACAGAAGCTGAAGAGAAATTTAAAGAAGCTGCGGAAGCTTATGAAGTTTTATCGGATGCCGAAAAACGCAGCATGTATGACCGCATGGGGCATAATGCCTTTGAAGGCGGTATGGGCGGCGGTGGTGGCTTTAGTGGTGGTTTTAGTGCAGAAGACATCTTTAGCCAGTTCGGTGATATTTTCGGTGGTGCATTCGGTGGCGGTGGTCGTGGTCAGCAACGTGCACGTCGTGGTTCAGACTTACGCTATGTGCTGGAACTCACGCTTGAAGAAGCAGTAAAAGGCGTCAAGAAAACCATCACCTTTACAGCACCTGCGCCTTGTGACGCTTGTGATGGTAAAGGCTCAGAAAATCCAAATGATGTTGAAACCTGTCCAACCTGTCATGGTGCGGGTCAAGTACGCATGCAGCAAGGTTTCTTCTCGGTACAGCAAACTTGTAGCACTTGTCGTGGTCAGGGCAAAATCATCAAGAATCCATGTAAAAAATGTCATGGTTCGGGGGTGTCAGACCGTCAACAAACTCTTGAAGTGACCATTCCTGCAGGGGTGGACAATGGCGACCGCGTACGCTTAACGGGTAAAGGTGAGGCGATTCGTGATGGTCAATCGGGTGATTTATACGTAGAAGTGGTGGTGCGCGAGCACGAAATCTTCCAGCGTGATGGTGCCGATCTATATATGGATGTACCTATCAACATTGCCGATGCTGCTTTAGGTAAGGAAATTGAAATTCCGACCCTAGATGGTCGCGTGAGCCTGAAAGTACCTGAGGGAACACAGACGGGTAAATTGTTCCGTTTGCGTGGTAAAGGGGTAAAACCTGTGCGTAGCAGTATGCAGGGCGATTTACTCTGCCGTATTGTGGTGGAAACACCTGTGAATCTAACCGCACGTCAGCGTGAATTGTTAAAAGAATTACAGACGACGATGGAAGGTGAGGGCAGTCAGTCATCACCAAAGAAGAAGTCTTTCTTTGATCGTTTGTTTGATTAAGTTGGTTTTTTGCCGTGTGCAGTCATGTGGCATATTATTTGAAATTTAGTTGATGATTTTTTCAGTATTCAAATAATAGACACGGCGGAGTCTTATCTTTTTTAATCCAATTTTTGGAGCTCAAATGCTACTTTTCTTTCGGGAAAAGTAGCCAAAACCATCTGTCATCCGCAAAACTCGTCCAATGTCGTCAATAAACGGTATAATTGCAGAAACATTAACTTTTTGATGTAGTCCTGCCTCGAACAGTTGCGGATGACCTTTCCGTGTATCTAATATTTATTAGAACTCAAAAAAATACCAGTCTGTTAATGAGCTGGTATTTTTTTGGTACGCTTGGTGCTTTTTTGTTATGCACCTTACAAGCTTATTCGACTTCAGGTACATCAATCTCTAAAACATCCACCATTTCAGTCGTTGCTGTTTCAACGGTAGTTTGTGGTTGAACGGTTGCAACAACCCCATGTTCTGTTGCAGCTTGTTCTAGTTCAGGTGTATCAACTTCAACCGCAAGCGGTTCTTGTAGTGTCACGCTAATACGGACTTTAGACAGGCTTTCTAGCGTATCACCTTCTTGAAGTGCAGGCTCTGCAAATACGGATGCTGTACTCATACCTAACAATAATGCCAATACCATGTTCTTCGAATGCATGTAAATCCCCTTTAATTTGTGCAGTTGTTATCATTCGTGCAGGCTAGTCTGCGCATACAAGTTTGCAAATTTGTGAAATAAAATAAAAAATGAGTATTTTCAGATAAATTTTTAGCATCGCTTCGTTAAAAGTTTACCTGAGGTATTTAAAGTGACCATCAGCAGCCCAGTCAAAGTTGCTTTCCGATGAAAATAAACCCATAAACTTGGCTGACAAACTTAGTCTAGGCAGCGAGTTTTGATATAGTAAGCACAATTTAGAATCTATTTTAGGAATATGCTATGTCAGCAACTCCACGCATTGGTGTATTAGGCGCAGGCGGCCGTATGGGACGCATCTTAATTCAAGCCGTTCAAGAAGCAGGCTACCAATTGGCAGCCGCAGTCGAACGCCCAGAAAGCAGTCTCTTGGGGGCAGATGCAGGAGAGCTGGCAGGTGTGGGTACACTCGGTGTGAAAGTCGTGGGCAGCCTAGAACAAGTATTGGCTGACTGCGATGTCGTAATCGACTTTACCGCACCCGCCGCGACTGCACAGCACTTAAAGCTTTGCCGTGAAGCAGGCGTAGCGATTGTGATTGGCACCACAGGCATGAATGATGAACAAAAAGCGCTTTTAGAAGAATCGGCTCAACAGACGCCAGTGGTGTATGCCGCCAATTATTCAGTTGGGGTAAACGTATCCATTAAACTGTTGGAATTGGCAGCCAAAGTTTTTGGTGATACTGTTGATATTGAAGTGATTGAAGCGCATCATCGTCATAAAGTCGATGCACCATCAGGCACGGCATTGATGATGGGCGAGGCCATTGCAGCAACCTTAGGTCGTGATTTAAAACACGATGCTGTTTACTGCCGCGAAGGACACACAGGGCCACGTGAACGTAAAAGCATTGGTTTCCAAACCATTCGCGGTGGCGATATTGTAGGTGAACATACCGCAATGTTTATTGCCGATGGCGAGCGTGTGGAAATTACCCACAAAGCCACCAACCGCATGAATTTTGCTGCAGGTGCCGTGCGTGCTGCAGCGTGGGTGGTGGGACGCGAAGCGCGTAAATACGATATGAAAGATGTACTTGGATTTAACGATATTCAGGTTTAAAACTGCGCAGTAATACGAAATAGATAAAATTGCTTGAACAATTTTCAATCTGCCGCTAAAACTAGGGTCTGATGTCATGGATGATGACGCATCAGACCCCACACAAAACTAAAATAAGATGCACACGACAATGAAAAAAATTCTGCCAATTCTTGGCATGATCGCCTGTAGCTGTATCACGCATGCACAAAGCCTTGAACATGCCAAACTCAGTATTCATAAAAACAATATTAAAGTCTGGACCTTTCAACAGCAGTCTAGCCCTGTGTTTTTGTATAAGGCCGAAACCACCTTCAATGTACCTTTAGAAAAAGCCGCTGCCTTAATTTTAGATGTCGATCATGCCGGGAAATGGGTGCCTTATGTGGGCAGTGTCAAAGTCTTGTCACGCGATGACCAAAAAGGTGAGTTCTTGCTATATATGGTGCTGGATTTTCCTTTTCCGCTAAAAGATCGTGATTTGGTGGTCAAAGGCAAAATGAGTAAAGATGCGCAAGGAATGATTAGTATTCAAAATAAAGCGATTGAGGGTGGCTATCCATTGAACCCAGATTATGTGCGTATTCAGGACTACGAAGGCGACTGGACCTTTCAGAAACTGGGCAATCACAAAGTCAAAGTCAGTACCTATGGCTACGCCAACCCTGAAGGCTCGATTCCTTTAAGCTTTGTGAATATGTTTGTGCAGCAGCAACCGTATCAAATGCTGCAAAAAATGAAAATTGAATTAAGCAAAAGCGGTAGTTTTAAGGCATTGCCTGAAATTTTGCGTTAAATGGTTGAGTTAATTAAAGGGCGGATTCAAGCGGCAAGTGCAACAGTATAAAAACCAGCCATAACTTCACTCGGTGTATACCAACCTAGTGTTTTTCTAGGATAATGGTTGAGTGCAAATTCTATCTGCTCTATTTGTTCGTTTGACACGTCATCAAACGATGATGATTTTGGCAGAT
>NZ_NOZT01000036.1:0-38038 GCF_002412355.1 Acinetobacter sp. YT-02 | reverse complement strand
CGCTGAATAGACTTGTAAGGATCAGCAAAATACGTCTCTATGCCAGCATCAGTAATTCTTTTGTGTTCGGAAAAATCTTTGCCTTGATTGGCTGGCATAGCCGCAAGGTACTTGCGCATAGGGTATCGATTAGTATGGAGGTGGATTTTTGTATTTCGGCTTTAAATGAAGCGATTGAAAAATATGGATCACCTGAAATATTGAATACAGACCAAGGCAGTCAGTTCACCAGTGATGCATTTATTGATGTATTGAAATCAAATGGCATTCAAATCAGTATGGATGGTAAAGGTCGATGGGTTGATAATGTGATGGTTGAACGATTATGGCGGAGCGTTAAATATGAAGAGGTGTATCTCAAAGCTTATAGCAGTGTCACAGATGCGAAAAAGCAATTAAGTGCATATTTTGAGTTTTATAATTTGAAACGACCTCATTCGAGTCTAGACAAATTGACACCAAATGAGTTTTACTATGATCAGCTACCCCAACAAAACAAGGTGGCTTAACTAGAGCGGAATATCACTTATAAATACGCTTTTAGTTGTTCAAACAAGTGGGACCACCTCTGTCTCTTTTTTTTACCGCTATACCATTTCTTCTGTTTTTTTTGGACGTTGAACTAATATTTCAGTTGCATCAATCACAACAACTTCCCAATCCACTTCATCTCGATTAGGAAGTTGTTTTGGCAAGTTAAATTTTCCAGAACCGATTAAGGTATCTTCAATAACACGTGTGATACGAATTGCACTCGTTTCAGATACACCGTAACTCATACCAAGATGGAAAAATGTTCGATATTCTCTCCAATATTCTATACATAAGAGCAAACGATCTTCCAACGGTAATTTATGCGGTCGTCCTTTACCAATATGACGAGGTAAATGCTTATTTAGCTCGGCCAACATGAGGTTAAATGTAGCCCAACTAACACCGGTAAGCCTACGAAACTTAACGTCTGATAATTTTTGAATATCTTTGAATTTCATCCAAGGATTATCCCTTGAATTAAATAATTTTGCTGATTAATTTAAGATCAAATAAATTGTACGTTTTTTGATTTATGACGGAAGTCTAATATAACAATTTAAAAATAAGAAAAATTTTCTAAAAAAATAGGGTCTGTTGACATTTCAAGTATAGAATTTACCCGATAAAGGTAGCCAAATAAATATACAAGCTAATGCAACTGCACCCTCATAGCTACACTTTAACTTATCATATCGTGTTGCTATTCCTCTGAACTGCTTTAACCTACAAAATGCATTCTCCACTAAGTGTCTGATTTTATATAAATACCAATCCATATGGTCATTATTTGACTGGGTATTTGATTTTCTTGGAATATTCGCTTTAGTTTTTTTCGCAGATATTTGTTCTCTTAATGATTCAGAGTCATATCCTTTGTCTGCACAACACACTTCCGTTTCACTCAAATCTAGTTTTTCAATCATTTTGGGAGCAATCTTGACATCATGTGTCGTTCCATCGGAGATAATAATTTCGATTGGATTGCCATCCGCATCAACAGCTAAGTGTATTTTAGAACTATTGCCACCAATGCTTTTAGAAATATCCTGATCTTTTATTCCAGCAGAATGTTGATGTGCCCGAACATGACTACCATCAATAAAAACCCATTCCACATCAGCATTTGAAGAAATTAATTTAAATACTTTCATTAACTTATCATTTTTACACCAACGATTATATTTTTTAAAGATTGAGTTATACGAACCAAATTCCTTAGGCAAATCACGCCACGGACAGCCTGTTCTTATTCTATAAAGTATTGCTTCGACAAAATTTCTCAAATTAGATTTGAAATAGATAGGCGGATTCAAGCGGCAAGTGCAACAGTATAAAAACCAGACATAACTTCACTCGGTGTATACCAACCTAGGGTTTTTCTAGGACGATGGTTGAGTGCAAATTCTATCTGCTCTATTTGTTCGTTTGACACGTCATCAAACGATGATGATTTTGGCAGATATTGACGGATTAAACCATTCGTATTTTCATTTCTAGCTCGCTGAATAGACTTGTAAGGATCAGCAAAATACGTCTCTATGCCAGCATCAGTAATTCTTTTGTGTTCGGAAAATTCTTTGCCATTATCAAATGTCACACTATAAGCATGGCTCATTTGTAAACGATCTAATGCACAAGTAATCGTTTGAGAGGATTCTCTCGTTGACCCTAAATGAACAATATGTACATACAGGCTCTTTCGATCAACGAGAGTCAATAAAGCACCTTTATGATGTTTACCAATCACCGTGTCACCTTCGAAATCTCCTAAACGTTGTCGTTGATCAATGACCTGGTCTCGGCAGTGAATACTTGTTTTATCAATGATTTGCCCCCTACGATCCGTGTTTTTGTAACCGCGTTTTCGATATTTCTTCTGATGCCTTAAGTGTAGATGAAGTTTACCACCTTTTGATTTATCTTGATAAATGTACTGGTAAATCCACTCATGTGAAGGTACATCCAGCCAACCGCGTTGTGTTAAAGCACCTGAAATTTGTTCTGGTGACCAGTCCAAACCAATCAAATAATCAATATAAGCGAAGGCAAATGCTGTCATTGATGATGAAGGACGGTACCGTCTTTGACTTGCAAATTTAGCTGCCTGTTGAGCTCTATATCCACGTTGCCCAGTATTTCTTTTTAATTCACGGTAGATGGTTGATCGTGAACGTCCTAACTCCCGAGCAAGGGTAGCGATTGAACTTTTACTTTTCAAAGTAGCATAAATTTCGTATCTTTCATCTTGAGAAAGTTGGGTGTATTTCTTCATTGTGTGCTTTCCAATTGCAGGTTGAAAAAGTCTAATGATTCTATGAATACACCTAACTTTTTCAACTAACTACAAATGTGTTGCACTTGGGATTTGAATCTGCGTAAAAAAATATCTTTTTCTTTGAGTTCAATATTTCGATAATCAATTTCAATACGATAATCCGCACCTAAGGCTCGACTAAGATAATGCTCTTTGGAAGACAACCAGACACGATGATCATGGGTTAGTAATTCAATTTCATGATCGCGAATGCGGTAAATACGACTATCACCAACATGAAAAACATGGGCTTGTTGCTGTTTTAAAATCAGTGCAGATAAGGTACAGACATACCCTCGGTCTTTATCAAAACGTCCTTGACTTTGTTGAGTCTGTGCATAAAGCCATGAATTGGTCGCGCGGATCACTCGTTCTGCTGAAGTCTGTGTACTCCAGGCATCTGAAGTAGAATAATAATCCGATAAAAAACTGCTGACTGCAGTTTCTGCTGCAATATGGCTGACATTGCTGCTACCGATTCCATCCGCTATAACACATGCAATACCTTTCTGTTTCAGCACATGTCCTTCGGGCAGATATACTCCATGGAAATCCTGGTTCTGTTGTTTAACTCCGGCAGTAGAATATTGCCCAATACTGACTTTTAATGTTTTTTTCATGCTGAAAGCTCAAAAAGGGATCTATATGATCCCTTTATAAAATGATGAATGTTAAAATTCTTTTTTAACACCAGTACGGACATGGGTGGTATAAAGTGCCAGACCTGTTAATGCCAAACCGCCCACCAGATTACCTAAAGCAACCGGCAGTTCATTCCATAGGAAGTAGTCAGCAATCGAGAAGTCACCGCCCATCATCATGGCAAATGGGAACAGGAACATGTTCACGACAGAGTGCTCAAAGCCCATGGCAAAGAACAGCATAATTGGCATCCACATGGCAATAAATTTGCCACTCACCGTAGTAGACATCATCGCGCCAATGACACCTAATGACACCATCCAGTTACACAGCATGCCACGGATAAAAATAGTCATCCAGCCGGCGAATCCGTATTCGGCATAACCTAATGTCCGCTCCTCACCAATATGCGCAATTTTTACGCCGACAGGGTTTGGATCCGCTGCAAAACCCATGGTATAAACCGCTGCCATGAGCACCGCAACGACTAAACAGCCTGTAAAGTTCCCTACAAACACCAAGCCCCAGTTTTTTAGAATACGTCCCCATGTCACCCCTGGGCGTTTATCTAGCCATGCCAGCGGCGTAAGTACAAACACCCCAGTTAATAGGTCATAGCCCAATAAATACAACATACAAAAACCAACTGGAAACAGGAGCGCACCAATCAATGGTGATCCTGTTTGCACGGCTATGGTAATGGCAAATACCGCTGCCAAGGCAAGAATGGCCCCTGCCATAAAGGCACGAATCAATACATCACGGGTTGCCATATGCAATTTGGATTCACCCGCATCTACCACTTTTTTTGCAAACTCTGCAGGAGCAAGATATGCCATGTTGTCGTCCTCTTTTTCAATATACAGACCTGTTTTTCAAAAAAAGACGCCTAAGATCAATGAAGACCTTAGGCGCCGTTGCCTTAAATGCTTGAACAGTTAAAGGTGAATGGCGTCATTGCCATATATCTCAAAGTACAAGCAAAAGCTATGCCATAAAAAATTATTAATCTTTTAATTATTCACTGTCTTATTGAGCATAAATTTTAAAATGATGATTGGCATGATATCTGCATCATCTACTCCGCATAACAATTTGTTTAAGAATCATTTGGAGAGGATTATGATTACCCATCGTCAACAAGTAACTGACATGATCATTTCAGCGAAAGTTTTAAAATCAATTAAATGGTCAGATGTCGCCAAAGAAATAGAACTTTCTAAAGAATGGGTAACCGCTGCATGTTTAGGTCAGATGGCTTTTAATAAAGAGCAGGCAGAAAAAATCGGTCAGATTTTTGGCTTAAGTAATGAAGCTGTTGCATGGCTACAAATCGTGCCATACAAAGGTTCATTGCCGACCAGCGTGCCTACTGATCCCTTAATTTATCGCTGGTATGAAGTAGTGAGTGTTTATGGTTCGACCATTAAAGAACTGATTCATGAAGAATTCGGAGATGGGATCATGAGTGCTATTGATTTTAGTATGGATATCCAACGCGAAGAAAATCCGAATGGTGACCGGGTAAATGTCGTATTGTCTGGCAAGTTTTTACCTTATAAAACCTATTAATTTGTCTTGTCCTGAAATAGATTGACAGTATTCCACTTCAAACCGAGTTAAGCAATTAGCTCAGTTTTAGTTTGCTCATACGTCTGATTCGGGGTGTTCATATTTAAACTTAAATGTGGTCTATAGCAATTATAAATCATGATAGATTCCGCAATTAAGTGATCTAACTCCTTCATGGTTTGACATCGTGTAGTTAAAACTCCTGCTTTAATATTCCATTAATCCGCTCTGCTAATGCATTTTGGTATGAGAAACACTGTTTCGCAAGTGCGCCATCTGTCATAGAAGGACATACCCCATAATGGCGTAATGCCACCTTTCACAAAGCAACAACGCTTCAGAAGTTGATACGTTGTGCAGGCCATTACATTGTCCCCATTCAGAACGAACTTCGACCAGCTCACCATCCTGAATCCCGTATTTCAATGCATCATTCGAATGAATTTCACAATACGGTTCGGCACGATGTGTACTGAGATGGGCAGATAATCCAGTGCAGCTCATAGCAGGCTCATGATTTTTTCGGTCTGGGCAAATTTCTGAAAAATAAGGTTAATTTTTCAATAGTAATCCCGGTTCGTTGAGCCACGCTTTCAATCGATGACTCTGTCGAGCTGCTGGCAAGCGCCTGCTCCAGACCTTGAGTATGTTGGGTAACAAAATCCAGATCGGCATGACCATTTTGCTGAAGATACTGCAACAAACCATTAAACAGCGCGACATCCTGACCCGGTAAAATCGGCAAGTGTAAGTCTGCCGCTTCACAGGTTGCAGTAAAGCGCGGGTCAATCACCACCACAAATAAATCCCGCTCTTCTTTAGCTTTCATAATGCGCTGATAAAGCACCGGATGGCACCAGGCGGTATTGGAACCCACCAAGACCACCATTTCTGTCTGCTCAAAATCTGTGTAGCTGGCCAGTACCAAGTCTTCGCCGAAAGCCCGTTTATGTGCCGCCACAGCAGAAGACATACACAGTCTTGAATTGGTATCAATATTGGCAGTACCCAGATAGCCTTTTACAAACTTGTTCACCACATAATAGTCTTCAGTCAAAAGCTGGCCGGAGACATAAAAGGCGATGCTGTCACGTCCATACTGATCAATACATTGCTGAAATTTATTGGCAATACTTGAAATGGCATGATCCCAAGTGCTTATTTGCCGCTGCTCTTTTCGACCTGTTATCGGATGTAGAAGCCGGGTTTTTAAGCCAAGTGTATCGGCAAGATGACTGCCTTTAATACACAACTTGCCCAAGTTCGCAGGATGCTGAACATCGCCTTCAATCTGAACCTTTTCACCCATCGAGGTTTGGCTTACGTGCGCGATGACACCACAGCCTACTCCACAATAAGGACAGGTCGTCTGAGTGGTTTTTATTTGGGATTCAGTAGAGCTATGTAGTTCCATAACCGGAATACTATTCATTGCTGCTGCGCTCCTTAATCATCCAAATTCACTTGTTTCACCAAAACGCTGATATCTAGCTTTTACAGGTTTGATTTAAATTTTTTCTATGTCTCAAAAGCTTTAATCCTCACCAACCCTCCTTTAATAAAGGAGAGAGGTTCCCCTCTTGTTTAAAGAGGGGTTGGGAGATTGATCCGATTACCCTGCCTTTTTTAATGCAAAATCCCGACCAAAAAGCAGTTTGCTGCGGATATTACTAATCGGTGTCTGATCTGCAATCAGTTCTGCATACCAAGCTCCATCTTCGGTATCGCCAAATAGCACCGCACCAATGACCTTGTCCTGCTGGATAATGATCCGTTTATAGATTTGACGTTTTTCATCATTCAGCACGATATCTTCAAAATCATCCTGAGGTTCAAAATTTCCGGCCGAGAAGACATCACATCCACTGACCTTGAGTTGGGTCGGAACAGTCGGTGCCTTAAAGGTCAGTCGGCCATGTTCAGCCAGATGCGTCGCACAGATAAAGGCTTGTCCCCATAATGGCTCAACCAATCCAAAGGTCTGGCCACGATGCTCAATACATTCACCAACGGCATAGATACTAGGATCATAGGTCTGCATGGTGTCATTCACCAGCACGCCGCGGTTACAGCGTAAGCCAGCCTGTTCAGCCAAAGTTTTATTTGGTCGGATTCCAACTGCAAAGACCACGAGCTCAGCATCCAGCACCGTCCCGTCTTTTAAGCGCAGTTGATTCACGTGGCCATCACTACCGAGTAGTTCTTCGGTATTGGCTTCGGTGATAATCCTAATACCTTTTTCTTCAATTGACTTCTTCAGCATTTGACTGGCTTTCATGTCCAGCTGACGATCCATAATACGGTCCATCAGATGTAGCACCGTTATATTCATCCCTCGCTGCTTCAATCCATAAGCGGCTTCCAGTCCTAACAGACCACCGCCAATGACGACGGCGTTTTGCTTGGTTTTGCAGTAATCCAGCATGTGGTTAACATCCTGAATATCCCGGAAGCTAATCACGCCTTCAAGTTCAGCACCTGAAATTGGTGGTATAAAGGGTTTGGAACCAGTAGCGAGGATCAGACGATCATAAGCAACGATTTCACCTTTTTCGGTATGAACCTGCTTACGTGAACGGTCGATAGAGCTGGCAGCATCTCCAGCGATGAATCTAATGCCTTTTTCGGCATACCAGTCGGCTGAATGCAGCATAATTTCTGCAAAGCTTTTCTCACCAGACAATACCGGTGACAACATGATCCGGTTGTAATTGCCCCATGGCTCTTCCCCAATCACGGTAATGTCATAACGATCTGGCGCCATATCCAGCAAGTCTTCCAGACAGCGCATGCCCGCCAGCCCATTTCCGACCAGTACCAGTTTTAAACGCTCTGTGTTCTGACCATTACTGGAAATATAGGTCTTTTGTGGAGTCGGACTCACCAGAACTTTGCCATTTTCAATTCGGGTTGGAAATACCAGTAATTTCTGGTCTTGTTCTTCCAGACAACGGCCGGTCACCAGACTGAAATGCTGCTTATAAATTGGGGATGCGACTACACGCTCACCTTGCAGATCACCCAGAATGCCACGTGCCATGACATTGGCCAGACTAAATGGATCTTGATTGCTGAGTGCATACACCCGCTGTTCCTGACCCACGCGAAAAATTGCAATCTGCTGATCTTCAATCAGGGCTGCCACACCGGTATTCGGGGTAATCTCATCCAGATTGCAGACTTCGTACCAGTTCAGTTCGTTCATGTCTTTTAAAATTGTCATTTTCATTCTCCCTGACTGTGGTATTTAGGCTTCAACCACTGGAATACGGTTTAAATCACGTTCAGCTTCTGTCTTTGGACGAATCTGGCCACGTACAGGCGTAAACTGAATATTCGGGTCATTCTGCTCAGCTGCTTTGGCATTGATAAAAGTCTTAAAGCGTTTGCGTACTTCAGGATCTTCAATCGCGGTGCGCCATTCATCCTGATAAGTGCCAATCACATGCTGCATACGGCTTTCCAGTTCAGCAGCAATACCCAGTGAATCATGCACAATGACATCTTTCAGATAGTCCAGCCCACCTTCCATATTGTCACGCCATACGCTGGTGCGTTGCAGACGATCTGCTGTCTGGATATAGAACATAAAGAAGCGGTCGATATATTTGATCAGTGTGGAAGTATCCAGATCCGAGGCAAGTAGTTCAGCATGGCGCGGTTTCATACCACCATTGCCACATGCATATAGATTCCAGCCTTTTTCGGTGGCAATGACACCGACATCCTTGCTCTGTGCTTCTGCACATTCACGGGTACAGCCAGATACTGCCATTTTGGTTTTATGTGGTGAACGCAGGCCTTTATAACGATTCTCCAGGAAAATCGCCAAGCCGACAGAATCATCGACTCCGAAACGGCACCAGGTACTGCCCACACAAGATTTCACCGTACGTAAGGATTTGCCGTAGGCATGTCCGGACTCGAAACCGGCATTGATCAGTTTTTCCCAGATTTCAGGCAGCTGATGTACCTGTGCACCAAACATGTCAATTCGTTGTCCGCCTGTGATTTTGGTATATAGACCATAATCTTTGGCAATCTGACCGATGATAATCAGGCCATCAGGGGTAATCTCGCCGCCTGCAACACGTGGCACAATCGAATAGGAACCATCTTTCTGGATATTGCCCAAGTAATAGTCGTTGCTATCCTGCAAACCGGCATGACTTGGTTTTAGCACAAAATCATTCCAGCAAGATGCCAGAATATTGGCTACAGTCGGTTTGCAGATATCACAGCCCATGCCGTGCCCATGTTGCTGAATCAGGTCAGAGAATGTCTTGATTTCATGCACGCGTACCAGGTGATACAGTTCCTGACGTGAATAGGCAAAGTGTTCGCACAGGTGATTGTTCACCGTGACACCCTGACGCTGTAATTCAGATTTGAGAACCTGCGTTACCAGTGGTGCACAGCCACCGCACGCCGTTGCAGCCTGTGTGCATTTTTTCAGTGCACCCAATGAAGTTGCACCACCATCAATGGCTGAACAGATATCCGCTTTGGAAACGTTATTACATGAACAGATGGTCGCACTGTCAGGCAATAAATCGACACCACTGCCACCCGATTTGGAAGTTGACTGATTAAAGCCCGGCATGATCAGGCTTTCCGGTTGCTCCGGTACAGCCAGACCATTCAGCATCATTTGTAAAAGATCGCTATATTCTTTGGCACAGCCCACCAGCACCGCACCGAGTAGCTTGGTCTTATCTGCTGACACCACGATTTTTTTATAAACCTGCGCGGCTTCATCAGCATAGAAATAGCTCAAGACACCAGGGGACATGGCGTGTGCATCACCAATAGAAGCAACATCCACGCCCATCAGTTTGAGCTTGGTACTCATGTCTGCACCAGCGAATGCATGACTTTCTTGGCCCAGGACATGTTTTGCCGCGATACGCGCCATGTCATAGCCCGGTGCAACC
This sequence comes from Acinetobacter sp. YT-02, assembly GCF_002412355.1. Taxonomy (NCBI): domain Bacteria; kingdom Pseudomonadati; phylum Pseudomonadota; class Gammaproteobacteria; order Moraxellales; family Moraxellaceae; genus Acinetobacter; species Acinetobacter sp. YT-02. The sequence continues at coordinate 28,042 of NZ_NOZT01000036.1, read as the reverse complement.
AGACCATAAATTTTATTATCCCAAAGTGCACATTCACCAATGGCATAAATATCCGGATGTGAGGTCTGACAATAATCATTAATGATGATGCCGCCACGCTCACCAATCAACAGGCCGCTCTGGCGCGCCACTTCATCACGCGGACGAATACCGGCCGAGAACAGGATGATATCGGTTTCAAGTACCGAACCATCTCCGAACTTCATTACATGCTGAGCGCTGTCACCATCTTCAATGCTTGATGTGGCCTTTTGAGTATGTACCTTGACACCCAGGTCTTCAATTTTAGAGCGCAGTACCCGGCCGCCCAGATCATCAATCTGCACCGCCATCAGACGCGGAGCAAATTCTACGACATGGGTTTCCAGATTCAGATCTCGCAGGGCTTTCGCTGCTTCCAGCCCTAGCAAGCCGCCGCCAATCACTACGCCAGTTTTGGCATTCAGACTGGCTGCACGAATGGCATCCAGATCTTCAATGGTACGATAAACAAAGCAATTCTGACGGTCATTGCCCCGGATTGGTGGCACAAAGGCATAAGAACCGGTAGCGAGAATCAACTTGTCAAAACTCAGCACATCACCCTGGCTGGTGGTGACGGTTTTATGGAGCTGATCAATTTCAACCGCTTTAGTATTAAGTCGCAAATCAATGCCATAAGCATCGGCAAAATCACTACGACACAGACTCAGATCCTTGACCGACTTGCCGCTGAAATATTCGGTCAAATGTACCCGGTCATAAGCTAAATGTGGCTCTTCTGCCAAAATGGTCAGCTCAATGTCATCACCGGCCTGTTCCAGTACAGATTCGATGAATTTATGCCCCACCATGCCATGCCCAATCATGAGAATTTTCATATCTGCACTCCAACTATTGTTTTTTTAAAGATGATAAAAAGCCGCATATCACGTCTAGGCATTGATATGTCTGCTGATTGAATATGTTGTAAATACCGCAACCCAGCGCTTTGTAATGCTGGAGGAAGGGTTGAAACGCTTGTGCGTTTTGTATTGCTGAACAACTGACCATGTCATTTATCCTGTGCTGAACGAAATACCAATCACACTCCTTGAAAGTGCAATTACGATCAGAACGGACATCGTTGGCCGTTGTTAGTATTGAAAGTCATCTTTGACGATTTAATAAATGCAGAAACCGTGCCAACTTTTTTAATAGAAAAATGCCTTGTTTCAGGCAGATGATCTACCTAAATGCTTCATTTTGATCAGCCATCAGCTGAAATCCCTAAAGCTATGCACTAAATTGAACAGAAAAATAGAATTTTATGCACCAATTTAATGGCATGTTTTTTGCTTTACTCCTGCTTGAATATTCCTTAGGCCTTACTTGAAAATATTCCATGTCCAAATTACGAATTGCTCTTATTGATGATGATCTGGAGCGCACCCAATTCATCCAGGAATCCTTACTTTCACATGATTTTCAGGTGGTGGCCTGTTTAATCCTGAATGACCTGAATATGGTACATGTTAAGGGTATTCATGCAGATGTGATCCTGCTGAATATGGATCATCCGCATCGGGATATTATTGAAAGCTGTGTCAGCCAATATGAACTTCCGACCGTGCTGTTTACCCAGAACTCCAATAAAGACACCATCAAAAGTGCGATTGATGCCGGAATCACGGCTTATATTGTCGATGGTATTGATCCCACCAAACTAGAAAGCATTCTGGAAATTTCAATTGAACAATTCCGCAAACATAAAAAGCTGCTGAATGATTTAAAAGAAACCCAGGACAAACTGATTGACCGTAAAGATATCGATAAAGCCAAAGCGTTGCTCATCCAGCTGCATGCATTAACGGAAGAGCAAGCTTTTGCTTTATTGCGTAAAAATGCCATGAGTCACCGGATTACCATTGGTGAAATGGCCAGACGCTTACTGGATGCACAGAAGCTGTTATTGGGCCAATAAGGAAAAGCATATGTCCACATTAGAAAAAACTGAACTCAATATTGGCTATATTCCTTTACTTGATTGTGTTGCCATTCTCTGGGCCGAAAAACAGGGGTATTTTGCTGAGCAAGGATTAACCATCAATTTAATCCGTGAAGCCTCCTGGTCTAGTTTGCGTGACCGTCTGGCCTATGGCTTTCTGGATGCTGCACATTGCTTGTCTGCCATGCTGCCCGCTGCTGCCCTGGGTACAGACCAGTTACAGGTGGCTTTGCAAACCCCTCTAGTACTGAGCGTGAATCAGGCTTTTATTAGCCTGCGCCAGGATTTGTGCTATGAACTCGGCATCCAGCCTGGGGATGATGAACAGAATACCTCAAAGAAACTGGTACAGGCTTTACAACAGAATCATTCCATCAATCTGGCCTATGTTTATAAATATTCGATTCACCATTACTGTTTAAAAGAATGGCTGGCGCTGACTGATCCACAACTGGCCAAGAATATCCAGCTGATGACCTCTCCACCGCCTTCCATGGTAAAAGGAATCGCAGAACAGGTATTTGATGGCTTTTGCGTGGGAGAACCCTGGAATATTCAGGCCAAACTTGAAGGCTATAGTTTTATCGTCGCGGCAAGCCAGAATGTCATTCCAAAAGTTGCCGATAAAGTCTTGGCCATGACCCAGGAATGGGCAGAACAGCATCCATTTACTGTAGAGGCAGTGGTCAAGGCAGTACAAAAAGCGCAGGATGATTTAAAGCAGTGCAGTGATTTATCAGAAGTATGGGACATGCTGGTAGACTATCAGATTATTCAGTTTGAATGTTCCGCCCAGCGGCATGTCTATGACTTTTACAAGATTAAGAATATCATCCGGAATTTTGTTGGGGAAAGTGCCGAACCGAAAGTCGATGATTTTATCTGGCTCCTGCAGCAGATGGATAAATGGGAAAATATTGAAATGACCGCAGCCAAAAAAAAACAGATTGCGCAATCCTGTATTTATCAGCAAGAAGTGACCGTTGTTTAAAATATTATCTATTCTCATAAAAAAAGACCCAGAAAAATTTTGGGTCTTTTAGATTTAACGTTTTATTTAGCTGAATGCCTGTTGTAAACCCAGTACGGTTCAGTTAGCATTAACACTTAGGTTGTCAGTGAATTGATGTTGTGTAATAGCCCCCAATTAAAACGGACACTTCTCAATTAAGACCTAGTCAATTGTGGTTGAACTGTGTAATCGCTTGAGATGGAGAATGACGTTCATCCTGCTTTTCAGCAGTTATAGTGATGATTGGCAGTTGAAATATTTCTAAATGTACTCCTGTTTCAGCAGCAGAGCTATGTTGTACATTCAAACCATAAATTAAATTGATCGACAATCGCATCTGCAGTAATAACAGAAATAGAGGCAGGCGCTTTTTGTAAACAATCTGTACGCAAACCCTCAGTCTTTACTGTAAAACTAAAATACGGCGTGGTTTCATTGGCTGTGATGACAATCGTATCAAATTATTGAATACCATTTTCTGCATCAACCCAAAGTACCCAACACAGCGATGACAGAATGAAGATTTTTAAAGGCGCAGTGAATATATTCTGTTTGAATTTACAATTGTACATATAAAATCTTGCATTAAAAAAGTAGTGATGCTTGAGGCATTTAGCTGTGCAGATTATGACAATTCGCGTTGAAGGAATCGAGTAAAAGTCTGGGTAAATTGCTGTCCTTGCTCTGTAAAAAACCAATTTACATGTCCAACAATCCAATCATAATAAGCAGCATCGGCATGTTTCAGGTTTTGGGTAATCCCGACAAAATATTCAAGTTCTGAAAATGCGAAATCCAAATGCACAATTTTTAGCAGTTCTGGCAAAATACTAAAGTCTTGTTGTGGGTGTATTTCTGCACAATACGCTTGTAAAAACGCGCTTAAACCCGCTTCATCAACATTAATTTGTGACGTATGTTCTAAAGCCAGCCAATCTATAAAGTTACGCTCAATCGTTATCGCAAGGTCGTACAGCGCTGAATTTCGATCCGATAAGCCAAAATCAATCAGCGCTGTAATATTGGCATCGGCACTTTGCGTAGACCAAAACAGATTGGAAGCATGCAAATCATTATGCGTCCAAATTTTAGTGGTCTGCTGCAATATATGCTTAATTTTATGATGCGTCTGAGATACACGCTCTAAAAAAACGGCGTCTAAGTTTTTATCGGCAAAATAACGGCTCAATTCAGGGCTATTTTGAATAAGTTGCTGAATAGCCGTTACAATATTTTCACTTTCTAAAAGCTGCTGATTTGATACTAAATATCGCGCCGATCTGCCATGTAACTCAGGAAAATCCTGCATGGCGACATGCAATTTGGCAAGCAAACTTCCCACTTTTGCAGCATGTTCTGTATAGAAAAACGGCGTCCAAGATTGCTGATCGACATATAAGTCAAAACCTGCTGCTTTTTCGTAGACTTCATAAGTCCAGTCGCCCATTTCTAAAGCGGTCAGTCCGCAATTCGAGGCAATTAATGTCGCAACAGGAATGTTTTTACTGGCTAAATGTCGCAAAAAAGCATGCTCTTGCAAAATATCTTGCGCATTACGAAATGAACGATGACTGCGTTTAATGAAATACGAGCGACTTCCTATTTTATCTGTACTGGCTGCATCCTGCGTGACTTCAATCACTGCGGCAGATGAAAATGGGCGCGGACTGCACCACAAAATTTGAATATTCCCTTGCAAACATGGGTAATACGGTTGCAGGTTGTGTAATTCTGAGACAGTCAGATGTGCCCAATCTTTATGTTCCCAGTCATTCCCCATGCCATGACCTAAATCATGTGTGATTGTGGTCATTTTAGATATTCCTTAACTTGATCAGTATTGTGTAATCGTATATTCCCCATCATCTATCTCAAACAACCATTTTTTAGATAGATGATAGCTATTTAATTAACTGTTTTGGCTTGTCGTAAACGTAAATTGACTTCATCTACAATCTGATCTAAACCCGTGTCATAAGCGGCTTCACTCACAAAAGACACCATATTTTGCGTAACTTGCGGTAAATTGTAATCTGCATACCATGACAATGAATTCACTTCTATTTCACGTTCACCCTGCAAAATCACGAATCTTCTTTGCATCCAAGCCTGCAAATTTTCACCCGTATAGGCATCATAAAAAATAATATCGGTCAGATAAAAATCTTTCATCATGTAGGAGTAAGCCACGCTATTTTCTTCTGGCTCATAATTAAAAAAAGGTGTGGTGGTCAGATGAAATTCAACCAGGAAATGACGTTTCAAACGATGATTTTGATATTCTGCTTTGACTTTAATCGGGCAACTGATTTGCGCAAAGTCAATTTCATGTTCAGTATTTTGCTTAAAATATTCAGCCAAAGACCAAACCTGATGTTTAATGAAATCCTGCATTAAAAACTCAGGTTCAAGTTGTGAATTAATTAATCCCAACAGTAAAGATTCAACTTCTTCTTTCGTTAAATAAATGTCTTCAACAATATGCATGCCAATCTCTAAATATGCTGCTGCGATAGAAAAATCCTAACGGAAAGGCTTGTGTTTGTATAGCTATGCAATCGTAGAGTGTGATCTATATCTAGCAATCAATTATCCACGTAGATTGAATCTTAATCATGTTTTCAGCTATGCTATCAACACATCAAATTTCACTTCAAACACGCCTCGTTGCGTAGGAGTAATCTCATGTCTAAGAAGTTACCTATTTACTTCTCTGACGCTGCTTGGGCGTCATTACAAAAAATCATGGGCAGCGATGGTAAACCCAGCCCTAGCCTGAATGCCCTGCTTGAACAAATTGAATTGCTGAATCAGCATGATTTTCAAGCGCTTGCTAAAAGAAAAACGCTGCATCTTCCCGTAACAATAGAATCCATTCCTGCAGGTTTTCCTTCGCCTGCTCAAGACTATATTGATAAAAATATTGATCTGAATGAATATCTTATTTCTAATGAAAATGCGACCTTTTTAAATGTGGTACGCACTACCTCTATGGTGAATGCAGGGCTTGAATACGGCGATATTGTACTGGTAGATCGCAGTAAAGAAGCCAAACACCGCAGCATTGTGGTTGCATTAATCGACCAAAAAGACCTGACTATTAAACGCTTGATGATTACAGCCAAAATGTCCAAAAGTGAATTGGCTGAACATTTTGGTGAAGACTACGACCCTGCCACTTTGCCCGAAGCTTGGCTCAAGGCAGAAAGCCCCGACTACGACAGCATTTACCTGAAAGATGGGCAAACTTTTGAAGTGTTTGCTGTGGTCACGTGGAATTTGAAAAACCTGATGGTTTAAACACCACAATAATGCATAAAAAAGCCGAATAAGTAAAATAGTCATGAAAGCTTTAGAGCAAGTTTTTGCGCTCATTGACATTAATAATTGTTATGTGAGCTGTGAGCGGTTGTTTCAACCACACCTGAATCATCGTCCTGTGGTGGTGCTTTCCAATAACGATGGCTGCGTGGTGTCACGTTCCGATGAAGCCAAACGACTTGGCATTAAAATGGCTGTGCCCTTTTACCAAGTTCAAGAATTAATTCAACAACATGATGTTGCGGTCTTTTCAAGTAATTATGCGCTCTATGCAGAAATGTCCAGACGTTTTAATAATATTATTCAAGAATTTGTCAGTGCCAAAGATGTTGAAATTTATTCGATTGATGAAACTTTTATTGAGTTGAGTTCATATTCTCAGCGCGATTTAAACGCACTCGCACAGGAAATTAAAACAACCTTGTGGAAATGGCTGGCTCTCCCTGTTTGTGTCGGTATTGATCAAAGTAAAACTGAAGCCAAACTGGCCAATCATCTTGCCAAGCGAAACCGCTATTTCAACGGCGTATGTAATTTACTGGATATGGATTTATGCAGCAAAGAAGCCTTGTTTCAACACATTGATGCCGCTGAAGTCTGGGGTGTGGGACGCAAAAACGCTAAAAAATTACAATCATTGGGTATCCGTTCTGTATTTGATCTAGCAACAAGCAATCCAGACCAAATGGAGCGCCAATTTTCTATTTTGATGAAAAAAACCATTCTTGAACTCACAGGTACAGCATGTATTGAACTGGAGCACAATACCGTAAGTAAGCAGCAAATCATCAGCTCACGTTCTTTTGGGCAGCGTGTAACAGATATTCATGCGCTTTCAGAAGCTTTGAGCGATTATTTACAATCTGCTGTGCAAAGGCTCAGAGCTGAAAAAAGTTTATGTGGTTGTATGATCATTTTTGCGCAATCTAACCGTTTTGATCCGCGCCAAGTTTTTTACAATCAATCGGTCACTATTGCTTTCAATGAGCCAACAGATTCTGCTTTGCTCATGAACAAAGCCATGATGAAGCATGTGACAACGCTATTTCAGGAAGGAATTGCCTTTAAAAAATGTGGTGTGATTTTAACGGGACTTGAACCCAAACAAAGCTATATTCACGACCTGCTTACAGATACTGACGCCATTGAAAAACAGGAACAATTACAGCAAGTGTTGGATACCGTGAAAAATAAATTTGGTGTGCAAAAACTCGCCATTGGAGCATGTAAATTGCAAGATCGAACTTGGGCGATGCAGCGCAGCCATTTAAGCCCGAATTATTTTAGCTGGGAAGGTTTATTGGCGCTTGGTGATTAGCAGTGATTTGATTGGGCTAAAAAAGCTCACAATATGAGACCTAATTTAATGCTTAAAAGTACTACAAAGTAGTATACAATTAAACACTACAAAGTAGTATACAATTAAACACTACAAAGTAGTATAAAGGTGTTTGATGTATACCATCTGTGAGACTACTTTTTTTACCAATGAATATCCCTACTATTGGACTGAAGAACAATACAATGACTTTAAAATTTTCATTGCCGAGAACCCTACAGCAGGAGATGTAGAACCTGGTACTGGCGGCGTTCGTAAAATTCGATGGGGTGGAAAGAGTAAAGGTAAACAAGGTGGTGTTCGTGTAATTTATTACAACCGTTTAGCAAATGGCGAAATTTGGTTATTGACCTTATATAGTAAAGACACAATTACCCAACTTGAGAAAAAGACACTTAGACAATTAGCGGAGTTACTGAAATGAGTCGTTTATTAAGTGACAAAGAATTGGAAGCTCGAGAAGCAAAACGAGACTTAAATGTTGAATTATTAGAAGGCGTTAAACAAATGCTTGCTAATAACGCAGCAAGAAAAACTGTGATCAATGAAACAGATGTTGCTTTAGCACGAAGAAAGTCTGAACTCACTCAAGATCAATTTGCTAAAATTTTAGGTATCTCTAAACGTACATTGGAATCTTGGGAGCAAGGTGTTAGAAGACCTTCAGGAGCAGCTCAATCACTGATTAAATTGTTTATTTTAGATCCTCAATTTGTTCGTGACCATCTCGCTTAAATGAAATAGCCCTCAACAACGAGGGTTATTATTTTGCCTTTCCTATAGCAACAGCAAATCTTAGATAGCATTTGAAATGCAACACCATGTTGTTGCCATAATACCTGACTCGGACTTTTAAAGCCGAGTCTTTTTCTTGGACGGTGATTCAAATCAGAACAGCGTTCTACTTCTGCAAGATTAGTCTTTATTCAGCCCAACAAACTTGGCACGTGCTTTATGCAGTTTTTTGTAGCTGTCGATTAAACGTAAATGACGATCTAAACCTTCAAGCTGCATATTGGTTTCGGTTAGACCATAGAAACGTACTGTGCCTTCAACAGAACCCATGACTGCATCCATACGTTCATTGCCAAACATACGGCGGAAATTGACAGCATAATCGGCAATATCCATTTCGTCATCTAAAATAACTTCAAGCACGACATTCATACATTGATAGAACAAGCCACGTTCTACGGTATTGGTGTTGTATTGTAAGAATGCTTCGACTAAATCTTTAGCTTCTTCAAACTGTTCTAATGCCAAATAAATCAACAATTTTAATTCAAGGATAGTGAGCTGTCCCCAAACGGTATTGTCATCAAATTCAATGCCAATTAAGGTTTTGATTTCAGTATAGTCATCTAGCTCACATTCTTCCAAACGCTCAACTAAAGCTTCAAGTTGTACATCATCCAAACGGTGCAGATTTAAAATGTCTTCACGGTACAGCAAAGCTTTATTGGTATTATCCCAAATCAGGTCTTCTACCAAATACACTTCTGAATAATCAGGGACTAAAATTCGGCAAGCAGTTGCACCTAAATGTTCATAAATCGCCATATAGGATTCTTTGCCCATTTCTTCTAAAATCGCAAATAAAGCCTCAGCTTCTTCGACATTGCTATATTGACCATTGTTGGTGAAATCCCACTCTACAAATTCATGGTCTGCCTGCGCGCTAAAGAAACGCCAAGACACTACACCACTAGAATCAATAAAGTGTTCAACATAGTTATTCGGCTCAGTTACCGCATTCGTGCTAAAGGTCGGCTGTGGTAAATCATTTAAACCTTCAAAACTACGCCCTTGCAATAGTTCAGTTAAGCTGCGCTCTAAAGCGACTTTAAAGTTTGGATGCGCACCAAATGACGCAAAGACACCGCCTGTGCGTGGGTTCATTAAGGTCACACACATGACAGGGAATTGACCGCCTAAAGACGCATCTTTCACCAATACTGGAAAACCTTGTTCTTCTAAAGCCTGAATACCTGCCACAATGCTTGGATATTTTGCCAAAATTTCTTGCGGTACATCAGGCAGACTCATTTCTTCCTGAATAATTTCACGCTTCACTGCACGTTCAAAAATTTCAGATAAACACTGTACTTGCGCTTCTGCCAGCGTGTTGCCTGCACTCATCCCGTTACTTAAATATAAGTTTTCAATTAAATTTGATGGGAAATATACGGTCTCGCCATCTGACTGACGGACAAAAGGCAATGAACAAATACCACGTTCGGTATTGCCTGAGTTGGTGTCATATAGATGTGTGCCCAGCAACTCATCTTCAGGATCATAAATTTCTAAGCAATATTCATCTAAAATTTCTTTAGGCAATTCACCATTTGGGCCAGGCTTAAACCATTTTTCATTTGGATAATGCACAAATTCGGCATTGGCAATCTCTTCACCCCAGAACTGATCGTTATAGAAGAAGTTACAGTTCAAACGTTCAATGAATTCACCCAAAGCAGATGCTAATGCACTTTCTTTGGTTGCGCCTTTACCATTGGTAAAACACATTGGCGATTGCGCATCACGAATATGTAATGACCAGACATTTGGCACGATATTACGCCATGAGGCAATCTCAATTTTCATGCCCAAACCTGCCAAAATACCTGACATATTGGCAATGGTTTCTTCAAGCGGTAAATCTTTACCTGCAATAAAGGTCGCTTGAGATGAAGTCAAGTTCGGCATCAGCAAAGCTTGTGCATCGGCATCAATGCTTTCGACTTGCTCAATCACAAACTCAGGGCCTGTTTGCACGACTTTCTTTACGGTACAACGGTCAATAGAACGTAAAATCCCCTGACGGTCTTTTTCAGAAATATCTGCAGGCAATTCCACCTGAATTTTAAAAATCTGCTTATAGCGGTTTTCAGGATCGACAATATTGTTTTGAGATAAGCGGATATTATCGGTTGGAATATCACGTGATTGGCAATAAACCTTCACGAAATACGCAGCACACAATGCAGATGACGCAAGGAAATAATCAAATGGGCCTGGCGCAGAACCATCGCCTTTATAACGGATGGGCTGATCGGCAATGACGGTAAAATCGTCAAATTTAGCTTCAAGACGCAAGTTGTCTAAATAATTGACTTTAATTTCCATGCAGGCACCTATTGTATGTGCCTACTCAGACACAAAATTATAAAATATTGATTTATAAGCCGAATCAAGAGGGAGAATAAGACTTAAAAATGAGGTTTGAAGTCATCGCAACGGTATAATAGCGACTCCAGAATATGCGACAACATTATAAAGTGATTTAGGTGAATTGATAATGCTATAAATACAGATTTACTGAATTTAAGCAAAGCTGCTAATTAATATATATAAACATAATATATTTAAATGTATGGTATATTGTCTTTAGGTTCTAATCTGCTTGATGGTGAAACAACATGAAATATACCGAACTCACTGCTGAAATTTCGTCTAATATCAAATCCATTAAAGAACAATCTCCCGATTTACTTAAAAGCTTTAATGCCCTATCACAAGTTGCGATGAAAGACGGCGTAATTGATGCCAAAACCAAAGAGTTTATTGCGCTTGCAATTGGTGTGGCACAACGCTGTGATGGTTGTATCGGTTTTCACGTCAGAACTTTGGTCAAAATGGGCATGACTTTTGAAGAATTGAATGAAATTTTAGGTATTGCTGTTTATATGGGCGGTGGCCCATCACTCATGTATGCCGCAAACGCCGTGGCAGCATTTAAAGAGTTTTCTCCATCTACAGCCGAATAACAGCATCAAATTATTTACCGAGTCGAAACTATGTTAAATATCCATAATGAATGGGATGAACGCTACAGCCAACATGACCATATTTATGGTGAACAAGCCAATGCGTTCATTCAGGACATTACGCAAAAACTGCCTATTCACGGCAAAACTTTGGGCTTGGCCGAAGGTGAAGGTCGTAACTTGTTATATTTGGCAGCTGTGGCACAAGCCAATGAGCAAGCATTTGAAGCAGATTTGTGGGACTACTCGCAAGTTGCTTTAGATAAGGCCCAAGGCTATGCACAGCAACGTGGTTTAAGTTTAAATACACGAAAGCAAGATTTAAGTCAGGTGAATTGGCCAGCGAATCAATATGACAACGTGATTTGTGTATTTGGTCACTTTAACCCTGAAACACAGCAAAAAGTGTTAAATGGCGTGCGCGAAACTTTGGTCAACGGCGGTTTATTTGTTGGTGAGCTGTATTCTACTCGTCAGCTAGAATATAAAACGGGCGGCCCACGTGCAGTAGAAATGCTGTACGATCCTATCGAGTTTTTAAGCCATTTTAAACACGATCATCTGATTCATTTCTTTGTGGGCGATGTAGAACGCTCAGAAGGCAAACTGCATCAGGGCAAATCCCACGTCATTCAATTTGCGATTCGTATTCAGAAATAAAAGACTGAATCTTTTACATCAAAAAGCTTGCTCCAATGCAATTAGAGCAAGCTTTTTTGCGCTTTAGATTTGAATATTCAGTTAGATATTTGCTCGGAAATTTTTAAAATCACTCAAACACATCTTTCATAGATTTTGGCATTCCTTGTACCGACTGTAATTCGCCCTGTTTATTTTTCCAAAGCACAACAGGTGTAGCAAAGAACTCGTATTTATCCATCAGTGCCTGATTCTGTTCTAAGGTTTTTTCTACATGTACAGGCACATTTTTTTGTTCAATTAATTTCTTTTGACCGTATTGACGATGAAACTCATTAAAGGTCTGCTGTGGGTTTTTCGCCATTAATAAAGTCGCGGCCTGCCCTTTGCTTTCAGGTCGGATCACCGCCACAATAATATGTCTTAACTGAACTTTGCCAGATTCTACCCACGGACGTGCCTGCTTCCAAAAGGTATGGCAATACGGACAATTCGGGTCTGAAAACACGTAGACAATTTTTTCAGCACTGGTTTGCCCATCCTGAATCCAAGTAGCGTGTTCCTGACTTTGCCACACATCTTCAAGTACCGACTTTTTCACATAACGGTCTAAAGCATCGACGGTTAAATTATTGCCTTGTGCATCAAACAAAGTGCCTACAATATAGTATTTCTGGTCATTGGAAATAAACACTGTCGCAGGACTTTGTTCAATATGCCCTGCCCAACCTGTCATTTGTGCAGGTGCTTGAATTTGTTGCACAAACTTAAAACCTTCTTTTTCAATGTGCTGTTTGAGGTTGTCCTGTGCTTGCAGCATACTCACACTACTGGCAAGACTCATACCTATCGCCAGTTTCAGCATGTTATTTTTGATGTTTGATGTCATATTGATTGTCCTTGATTTTGTGTTCATGGCGGTTTTTCTTTCAAATCGTTAAGTTCGTGTTGATGGGTTCGCTTGTATCTTTTTTAGATAATGCTGCAACATTGGTTTGGTCAATTCGCCCATGTGATGATCGACCAATTCGCCTTGTGCATTAAAAAACAAAGTGCTAGGCAAACCGAACATATTAAAGTGTTGCCCTAAACTGGCTGCAGGGTCTAATAACACGTGTTCAAACTGAAATTGATGTTTCTGTAAATAGGCTTGAATTTCTGCTGCAGATTCGCCTTGATTGGCAAAAACAAAATTAACTTCGGGGAAATCTTGCTGTGCTTGTTGCATAACAGGCATTTCACGGTGACAAACTGGACACCAAGTCGCCCAGAGATTAATCACGGTGGGCTGACCTGAAAATTGAGCTAAATCTTGAGGTTGTTGCGCTAGGTTGTGCAATACTAGATTGGGATAGGCATGCTGCGTCTGCAAAGGTTGGATAAGACTCCAACCTACAACTTGTACTGTAATAAAGAGCGCAACCACCCACGCCAGAACAACACGTTGAATAGCGCGATTTTTCCAGACAAACCACGCCACACCTGCCATAACTGCGGCAATCAGATGAAAGCCTTTGTCCTGAATTTTTAAAATATCAATCGGGTTGGCAAAGTACAGCTCATAATGCTGCAACACAAAAACTGCCCGCCCAACTAAAGCACCAATCCACAGCGCATTCCATAATGCATCCTGATAACCTGTCCAAGTCTGTGCATTCCATGTATAACGACGCTGAAAAAATTTACCCATTGCAAAGACGACAATCAGTCCTAGCAATAAAAACACCAATGGCCATGGAATCATCAACATGCCTAACTGCAAGACTGCGGATTGAATCATGGCGCAGCCTCTTGCAGTTGATGAATATTTTGAATCAATTGCGCTGCGTTATAAGCACCTGTTAGACGCAATTCACGTTGTTCCCGTTGTGGATCTGCCAAAAATAACAACGTTGGCGGCCCTAAAATCTGCCATTTTTTCAATAAGGCATCTTGTGAAGGATGCTGTTCGGTTAAGTCGAGTTTAATCCGCACCACATGCTTTAAAGCATCTTGCACATCGGTACGAGGAATCACATCACGCTCAATCGGCTGACACGCCACACACCAATCGGCATAGACATCAATCACAATCTTTTGATGAGCATGTGCGGCCAAAGCTGCATTCAACTCTTGTTCTGTGCGTACTTTGATCCATGGCTGTAATTGGTCTGCTTGTACCTGCGCATTGACACTGGCAATACTCTGATTGACATGCCAAATTCCACTACTGGCGATTACTGCCGCCAAAGCCAATAACGAAAAACGCTGTGGACGATGTAACACGTGGCGCAAAATTGCGATTAAATATGCAGCGAAGGCAAATAACACCACGGCAAAAGCAACATAGTACCAAGTCACAGAAAATAGCGGACGAGCAAAATACAAAGCCATTGCCAACATGATAAAACCAAAGCTAAATTTTAGCCGTTCCATCCACAAACCTGGCTTTGGCAAATATTTCGCGCCAAACACGCTGGCAATAAGTAAAGGAATTCCCATACCTAAACCGAGCAGGAACAAATATAAACCACCCAATGCTGCTTGATCCAAATGTGAGACGTACAGCAATGCTCCCGCTAAAGGCGCACTCATACATGGCCCGACAATCAGTGCAGAAATCACCCCCATAACGCCCGCACCCAATAAAGTACCGCCTTTTTGATATTGCTGAATACGATCTAAACGCTGTAACACTGCTTGTGGTAATGAGAACTGATACAGTCCAAACAGGTTTAAAGCAAAGAGCACAAACAACATAGCAAAAACTGCAATCACTACGGGATTTTGGAACCAACGCTGTACGCTATAACCAATGTGTGACGCAACAACGCCCATCAAGCCATAGACTAGCGCCATACTGACGATAAAGGTGATCGCAATTGCTGCCGCTTTATAGCCTGTATTGCGCTGCACCAAAATGCCAGAAAGAATTGGAATCAGCGGCAATGAACACGGTAAAAAAGCCAGTAATACCCCAAAACCTAAAAAGATAAACGCATTCAGTAACAACCCTTGCCCAGACAATAAATTCAGGAAAAATTGATCATTGTTCCATTGCTGATTCAGACTCGTACTACTGGCTGTTTCCGTATTGCTTGAATTGGCTGATGCAGCGAATGTATTGTCTGTCAATGCCGTATCTGTATTTTCAATCTCTAAGGAATTTGCTAAATCAACGTTTTCTACTGATTCAGGGGTAAGTTTAGGATCAGCTTGTGTTACAGCAACCGCATTTTCAGCAAGCTGTGCTTTGTTTTCTAGCGTTTGCTGTTCAAGTTTGAGTTCTTTTGTCGTTACAGTGTTTGCAGTTGTCGTAACTTGTTTTTGTGTACTAGAACCATTGGCTTGATGCTTATCTGCATCATTTAAGTTAGTGTTTAAAGCAGCCTGATTATTCTGATTGAGTTGCTGAAGTAAATTACCTTTGCCCGCACTTAAATTATGCTGTGGCAATAAACCATCGGCATCGGTTTGAATCGTTTTACGCTGTACGGGATAACACAAACCATCTTCAGCGCAGCCTTGCCAAGTAATTTGATATTGCTGATTAGGCTTCACCTGAATCTGTGTTGTCACTTGCCCATAATGCACACGTGTCAGCCCGAAAGTCGGATCATCTTTTTCCTGCCCTGCAGGCAATTTAAAAGCAAGCGGCTTTTGAGCCTGACTGACTTTGAATTGATCGTGATATAAATAGTAATGCGGTACGACATCCCATTTCAGTTCAACCGTTTGTTCAGACAATGACGTCGCCTGAAACTTAAAAGCTTGATCGGACGCTAAAAATTCATTGGCAGCATTGACCCACACCGCACACAGACTCAACACAAAATAAGCAATGACGCGAATAAAAATCATGTATTTATACTAAAAATTAAAAAACTGACTGTATTATCGGTAAGTGTAGATTAAGAGAACATTAATAAAGATTTTTCTTTGTAAACTTGAGCATTGTAGGTGCCTAATCTAAATTTGTGGCGTGATCGAGATGTGTCATATATTGGGCTGACTGTGGTATAGGAGCAAATATGTTCGTCGTTTTGGTGGAAGATGATCCTTATATTGCCCAAAGTATTGTGGCAGCACTCGAATTTTTAAGTATTTCAGTCGAACACGTGAATAACGCGCGCAATGCCGATTACTTCATACGTCATAGTGCGGTAGATCTGTGCCTGCTCGATTTAGGTCTGCCTGACCAAGATGGTTTACAGTTACTCGAAAACTGGCGTAAAGATGCCATTCATATTCCAGTATTGGTATTAACCGCGCGGAATCATACTCAAGACTGCGTACAGGCGCTCAACTTAGGAGCAGATGACTACCTAACTAAACCTTTTGAATTAAATGAACTGATTGCCCGTGTATATGCATTAAGCCGCCGTCATCGTGGTTATTCATCGAACCAACTGCAAAGTGGTCAGTTACACATGAACCTCGATACACAAGAAGTCAGTTGGCATTCACAAAACATTCAGCTTTCACGCCGTGAATATAGCCTATTGGAAACCTTTTTACGGCATCCGAACCAAATCTTAAAAAATGAAGAACTGATAGATAAAGTGTATGGCTTTCAAGACAGTATCGAAAGCAATGCCTTAAATGTGCATATCTACCATTTACGGCATAAAATCCACCCCGATTTTATTCAAACGGTGCGTGGTGTCGGCTACATCTTTAAACCTGAGCTGCTGACATGAAAAACTACAGTCTGAAATGGCGTTTGGTATCGACCATCAGCTGTGCATTTATTTTGCTGTGGGTGATTGTCTTTGCATGGCTCTACCATGACTTGGAACAACGCTTACAAAATACGCTGGATGAACGACTTTCTACCTCAGCCCGTATGGTCGCCCGCCTGATTCAGCAACTGCCCCTAGAACAACTCACAGAAAGTTTGCATGCCGAATCAGAAAATGCCTTGCTACATAGTTTAATTGCTTGTGAAGTCTCTATTTTCCGTACCAATGTTTCATTACCACAGCATGTGATTGCACGCACTCAAGGCGCACCGAAAAATTTAAAAAACCAACAAGTCGGTTTCAGCACATGGACAGAAAATGGACTGCAATGGCGTAGTTATGTACTGCGTGAAGGTGAAGTTCAGGTGGTGGTGGCTGAAAAAATTCAGTTACGGCAAAACCTACTTAAACAAATTTTACAGTCGGTACTGATTCCTTTACTGCTTACTTTGATTATTTGTATTTTGCTAATTTTGTGGATTATCCGTCTGGAGTTTTTACCGCTCGATCACATCACCCGCCACTTAATTCAGAAAAAACAATCTTTAGATGAAGCTTCTCGTTATTTAATTGAACTGAGATCACAAAAAATTCCTAAAGAAATTCAGCCTTTTGTCGATAACTTATTGATGCTGATTGAACGCCTACATAAAAGTCTGGAACACGAAAAAAACTTTAGTGCATTTGCTGCGCATGAACTGCGCACGCCGTTAACGGCTATTAAAACGCATGTGCAACTGAGCCAATTGATGTTGAATCAAACCGCATCTGCCCAAGATACAGCCAAAGTCATCGACAATTTAAAACACGCAGAACGCAGCATCCAACGTTATCAACAACTTTTGGAACAACTGTTATTGCTCAGTCAAACTGAAGCAGGTATTCAAGCGGCACATAGCCATGCAGATATGCGTAGCGTATTAGAAACAGTCTTGTCGGAACTGACTGTGGAATATCCCAATTTATCAGCGAAATTACAGATTGATTGGGCGAGTTTGGTAGCACAACACATTAATATTCCAGCGCCTGCGTTGCACATGGTACTGAAAAACTTGATTCAAAATGCTTATTTGCATGCAGAGGATGCGCCAAACATTCAAATTTATATGCAAGACCTGCAATTGATCATTGCAGACCAAGGCAAAAGCCTGAATGAAGATGATTTTACCATTCTGACTCAGCGTTTTTGGCGTAAATCTGCGCATAAACAAGGCTATGGCTTAGGTCTAACTCTAGTCAAAGTATTATTAGAGCAATATGGCTACCTACTTCAATTTCAGGCTAACCAACCGCAAGGTTTAAAAGTGATTGTCAGTTTTGATGCAGCACCTTCTGCAACAGAGAAACAACAGACGGATTAAGCTTTTCTGAGCTTTAACAGCAAATAAAGCAAGATTCAGAACAAGATCACTTAACTTTTGCCAATACCGAACATATTGCTCTACTTTACGATAACGCCATTTTTAAGGTGATTTTTGAAATAAAAGGTCAATGCGTTCTAAAATTTTATCTATGATGTAGATGCTGCGGGCTATTGAGTAGAAGAACATTGGCTAGAAAAAAATTGCTGAAACTTTCATCACCGTTTTTTTGTTCGATACCACGTCATATTTTTAAATGAGGTAGATATCCGTGCAGATCGTGCATGTGCTTGGTCTTGTGATCAATCTACAACTTAATTAAAGTGTACATAAAAAACAGCACCCCACTCAAAATATAATACGCAGCGTAGGAGCATCTATTCCAGACTAAAATATAGATAAATATATCAATCAAAGCATTCCATTTAAGCTCATGTTTTATTTAAATAAAGTTGAATTTTTAAAATATCTTATTATCGAAATGATCTTTCTATCGAATCCATAACCACTTGAACGATGATCACAAAACGTATTAGATGATCCACTGCAGTTTGTGTGGTCATCTACTTTGAATGAACTGAAAAAATGGAATCGCCATTTTTTATAAACAGCAAGGAATTACATGCTATAAAGAAATGCGATATTGATGTTGGTTGTTTTCTGGCTTTGACATTCCGAATCAAACCAGTTCAAGTCACTCGCTTGATCAGTCGTTACAGAAAACAAATGAATAGATTTGGTCAGTTGTTTTAGAATATAAAAATCAGCAAAAAAAACTAAAAATGTAATTTTTTAACATTGCGAATTCCCTGCAAAGTTTTCATTATAGAGCCTCATTTTGGCACACGCTTTCTACGTCAAATTAAACAAATTACAAAAAAAATGTGGAATTTTATGCCATAATTAGCAAACTTTGCAGACATCTTGCAAAGTATTATTGCAATTATTTATTGGAGCAAGCGGAATGAGTTCGACCATTTTGGTTATTCATGGACCGAATCTAAATTTGCTAGGAAAGCGTGAACCCGAAGTTTATGGTTACCTCACTCTTGAGGATATAAATCAACAGCTCATTTCACAAGCGCAAAAAGCATCAATTTCTATAGATACTTTCCAAAGTAATTGGGAAGGCGCAATTGTAGACCGAATTCATCAAGCCGCGTTAGATGGCACACAATATATCATTATTAACCCTGCTGCATTAACGCATACCTCTGTTGCGGTACGTGATGCCTTGTTAGGGGTCGCTATTCCATTTCTTGAAGTCCATTTGTCGAATGTGCATGCACGTGAGGCGTTTAGACATCATTCATATTTATCAGACAAAGCCATTGGTGTGATTTGCGGTTTAGGCGCAAAAGGCTATGCCGCAGCACTCGACTTTGTTCTTGAAAAAATTCAACCTACTACACAATCTTAAACTAGGAATACTGTCCATGGATATTCGTAAAATCAAGAAACTCATCGACTTGATGATTGAATCTGACTTACAAGCGATTGAAGTTAAAGAAGGCGATCAGTCGATTGCATTAACTCGTCGCAGTCCAGTAGTAGCGGCAGCAGTTCCTGCAATGCCTGCACCTTCTGCAGAAGTACCATCTGCACCTAAATCTTCACCACGTGGTGCTGTTGAAACTTCTCCAATGGTTGGCGTGTTCTATGCAGCACCAAGCCCAGGTGAAGCACCATTTATTAAAGTGGGTCAAACTGTTTCTGCTGGTGAAACGCTTGGCATTATCGAAGCAATGAAAATCATGAACCCAATTGAAGCAACTCAAAGTGGCGTGATTGAAGAAATTCTAGTTAAAAATGGCGAAGTGATTCAATTTGGTCAACCACTCTTCCGCTACCGCGCTTAAGACCTCGGGGATTCACAATGTTGCAAAAAGTTTTAATTGCAAACCGTGGTGAGATTGCCCTGCGCATCACCCGAGCTTGCAAAACTTTAGGGATCAAAACCGTGGGTATCTATTCAGATGCCGATAAAGACCTGATGCACTTACGCTTTTGTGATGAAGCCGTGTGTATTGGTCCGGGTGCGAGCAGTGAAAGTTACCTGAATATTCCTGCAATTATTACTGCAGCAGAAATTACAGGTGCAGATGCCATTCACCCTGGTTATGGTTTCCTTGCTGAAAATGCCGAATTTGCTGAAATTGTAGAAAGTTCAGGTTTCATTTTCATTGGTCCACGCCCTGAGCATATTCGCTTAATGGGTAACAAAGTTTCTGCAATTACTGCAATGCGTAAAGCTGGCGTACCAACTGTACCAGGTTCAGCACACGCCGTTACACCGCACAATGCTTTAGCTGAAGCCAAAGAAATTGGTTTCCCGCTCATTGTAAAAGCTGCTGCTGGTGGTGGTGGTCGTGGTATGCGTATTGTAGAGCGCGTAGACACCTTGCTTGAATCAGTTCAAGCAGCTCAACGTGATGCAGAAATGTGGTTTGGTGATGACACGGTCTATATGGAGCGTTTCTTACAAAAGCCACGCCACGTAGAAGTACAAGTATTGGCTGATGGTAATGGTCACGCGATTCACCTTTATGACCGCGACTGTTCATTACAACGCCGTCACCAAAAAGTGCTTGAAGAAGCGCCAGCACCTAACTTACCAGAACAAGCACGTGCCGATATTTTAGAAGCGTGTGTTAATGCATGTAAGTTAATGCAATACCGTGGTGCAGGTACTTTCGAATTCTTATTTGAAGATGACGAATACTTCTTCATTGAAATGAATACCCGTGTTCAAGTTGAGCACCCTGTAACTGAAATGGTGACAGGCATTGACATCATTGAACAACAATTGCGTATTGCTGCAGGTCTAGGTTTAGACATTGAGCAAGATCAGGTTGAAATTCGTGGTCACGCAATCGAATGTCGTATTAACGCAGAAGACCCAACCACCTTCGTACCTTCACCGGGTAAAATTGAACACTTCTATGCCCCAGGTGGTGCAGGTGTTCGTGTAGATTCACACATCTACGAAGGTTATAGCATTCCGCCGTATTACGACTCAATGATTGCTAAACTGATTGTGCATGGTAAAGATCGTGAAACCAGTATTGCGCGTATGCGTCAAGCCTTGGATGAAACCATCTTAACAGGAATTAAAACCAACATTCCTTTGCACAAAGACTTAATTCTGCAAGATAAAAACTTCTGCAAACAAGCAATGGATATTCACTATCTTGAAAAGCATTTGCTAAAGCAACTTGCAGGCAATGAAGAAGAAAAAGCATAAGCAATTTAAGGTTGCTTAAGTTTAAAATGAAGAGCTGATGATTCAACATCAGCTCTTTTTTATTGTTGAGAATAAAAGCTAAACCGTTCATCTATGCAGATCAGTGTGAAGAAAAAAACAATACTCCAAATGAAGTATTGGTTTAAAATTGACTTAAAAACTGAGATCATTTTAGATCATCGAATGATGCAAAATACTAGACAAGATTAATCTAAAAACTCAGTCATGAATGCCAATACCTCTGCTGTTTTTTCGGCATGCAACCAATGCCCTGCATGAGCGACTGTTTCAACTTTTGCGTGAGGAAACTGTGCTTGAATAGCGGCATAATGCTCAGGTAACTCAATATAAGGTGAATTACCGCCACGAATAAACAAAGTATTGACATCACTATGCACCGTCTGCCATGACAAAATTTCGGCATAATGTTCATGTAGCGCATTTAAGTTAAATAACCATTGCCCTTTGCTAAATGACTTCATCAAAAATTGCACAACCATTTCTTCTTGAAGATGCTCACGCATAATTTCCATTGCCGCTTGGCGACTTTCAACTTGTGCATCTTGCACAGCAAACAAGGCTGTAAAAATTTGATCGTGACGATTTTCAGGATAAGCAAAAGGACAAATATCCAATAAAACCAATTGCTGTAAACGCCCAGCAGCCAGAGGAGCTAAAGTCATTGCAACTTTACCGCCCATTGAATGCCCAACCACAGAAAACTGTTCGATATTCAAGCTGTTCAACGTTTCTAAAACATCTTGTGCCATTGCTGCATAATTCATGTCATCACAATGCGCAGACTTACCATGATTGCGCACATCTAATTGAATTACGGTGCGCTGTTCTTGAAATGCACGTGCGAGCATGCCTAAATTACTCAAACTACCAAATAAACCATGAATAAAAACCAAAGGTGGCAATGTAGATTCAGGCTGATTTTGCGTGATTTGATAATTTAACAACATAAAATAGACTCTAAACTTGAATTCAAATGATTGATCTATTTAATGAGTTTTGAGTTTATAAATCAAATTTTATATGTGCTTTTTACGGTGAAACTTATAATATTGCTTAGGCTATTTGTGTGAGCCTAAGCAATAACATACAAGATGAACTTTTCTTAAAATTTTATTTAAAATAATTCAAAGGCAACTTCAAATAACGAATGCCGTTGGCCTCAGGTTGTGGGAACTTACCTGCGTCCATATTGATTTGAATTGATGGCAGAATCAATTTAGGCATCGTTAAAGTAGCATCACGCTGAGTTCTCATCTCAATAAATTCAGCTTTGCTTACCCCTGTATGAATATGAATATTCTGCTCTTTTTGAGTTTTGAGCAGTGTTTCATGTTCATATTGTTCACGTGATTCTGGTAGATAATCATGGCATAAGAACACTCGTGTTTCTTCAGGCAATGCGTATAGCGTTTGCACAGAATCGTACAACTGCCCTGCACTGCCTTTCGGGAAATCACAACGTGCCGTACCATAATCAGGCATAAACAAAGTATCACCTACAAATACAGCATCACCGATCACATAGCTTAAACAAGCAGGCGTATGCCCCGGTGTAGGGATGTTATAGGCTTGTAATTCACCAATCGTAAAAGTTTCATGATCGTCAAACAGATAATCAAATGATTGATGTGAATTGAAATACTTGATATCCAAGTTATAGATAGCACTAAATGTTTCTTGCACAATCGAAATTTTATGGCTCATGGCAATTTTACCACCCAACTGCTCTTTTAAATATTGAGAAGCTGTCAGGTGATCGGCATGCACATGCGTTTCTAAAATCCATTCAACCGTTAATTCATTTTTTTGGATGTAAGCAATGATTTCATCGGCATGAATTGTTGAAGTAGTCGCAGATGCAGGGTCATAATCCAACACACTGTCAATAATGGCACATTGACGCGTTACAGGATCACTTACCACATAACTGAATGTATTAGTATTTTCATCAAAAAAATGCTGAATATCTGCGTGCATCTTATGCTCCTGCAACCTTACGATGAATGAGAATCCCCACCAACATTGCAACAATGAAATAGATTGCTTGATAATAACCTAAACCAATCAAGGTTAGACTTGGCGCTGGACAAATTCCTGCAACGCCCCAACCGATACCAAAAATAAAACTACCTGTGATCAGTTTAGAGTCAATTTGAGTTTGTTTAGGCAAATCAATTGGTTCATTTAAAATGGTTTTTGGTTCAGCTTGGCGCATAATTCTTTGGAATGGAATAAAGGCAACCGCAATTGCACCCATCATAACAAATGCCAGACTTGCATCCCATGTACCGAAAAGATCGAGGAAGTTTAAAACTTTTTCAGGATTCGACATACCAGAAAGAATCAATCCAGCTGAAAAAATACCACCGAAAACAAAGGCTAAGAAATTTTTCATTTAGAATGCTCCTGTGATATGGCGGATAACATAAACGGTAATAAAGCCAGCTAACATAAAGGTAGCTGTTGCTGCAATGGAGCGCTTAGATAAACGACTCATGCCACAAATACCATGTCCACTGGTACAACCCGAACCCAAACGAGTACCGAAACCAACCAACAATCCCGCCACAATCATCATCAATGGGCTTGCATTCAATTCAACTTTAGGTTGAGCCACGATGCCATAGAAAAAAGGCACAATGAAAATACCTAACACAAACCACAATGCAGGCGTTTTGAACAGCGTTTGCGGATTTAATACTTGAGCCAGTAAACCACTAATGCCTGCAATACGACCATGAACATATAAATAGCCCACGACTGCAAGACCAAGCAATCCACCACCGATTAATGCCAGCAGATAATCATGCATTTTGAACACCCAAAACAATATATGTTTTTATAATATATTATTGTAATTATTATTCAACTATTCTCTTGTAAGTTTTGTAAACTTCATCTGACTATTCGTCTATGTTTGCGATGTGAGAGAGATTTCGCAAGTTTTTGGCTGATATTAAGTCATGAGGCAGAAAATTTAGTCACTCTAAATGACTGCCTCATAACGTAATAAAGATATATCAAAATAGACAGCAACGACAAAAGTTGAGGTCATTAGACTCATTTGTGAGCAAGCGCAATAAGTTCTTTTTTATGCCTACGAATTACACGTTTAGCAGCATCTAACATAATGCGATTGGTAGTCTCATCATCACCAAAGTCAATGGGTTTAGCTGGACACATTGGACGAGCTTTTCGATCTTCGATTGTGTAGTCTTTAAGACGCTTACCCATACTGCACCTCTCAGAATTTCTTAACTTTCATTAATATAACATAAAATTTAGTTTGTTAAAAAATCATCAATACGAGTTCTTAATTACCCTATTTATTGCTTAATTTGGACGCCATTCAATGTAAATTGCAACATATCATGCATCTACGATATCTACAAAATTAGCATTTAAAACTTTTGCCAAATCGCTTGGTGTTAAACCAATATCTAATCCACGCTTCCCTCCACTCACATACATAGTTGCAAGCTGTTGAGCGGATGCATCAATCACTGTTTTCAGTTGTTTCTTCTGCCCGATTGGACTAATGCCTCCAACCAAATAACCTGTCAAACGCTCAGCATCTTTAGGATCAGCCATGTGTACTTTTTTACACTGAAAAGCAGCCGCAACTTTTTTTAGATTTAATTGGTGATGGACAGGTAAAATCGCCACAAAATAATGCTTATCATCACTGACCAATAAAGTTTTAAATACTTCTGTGACATCTAAGCCTAACTTCTCCGCAGCTTCTAAACCAAAACTTTTAGCATTATGATCATGTTCATATTCATGCATAGAAAATTGAATTTTCTTGGCTTTTAAAAGTTTAGCTGCTGGAGTCATTGAAAAAATACTGTAAAAAACGATGCTCAAATTATACGCTTGATTGAGATTAAAAGTGAATTCGCTTAGGCCATTTTTAAATATAAAAGTAACTATCGAAAAAATAGCCTAAAATCATTAACTTGGTTTACGTGAATTTTCAACCAACACGTTAGCTAAGCGCTGTGCATGCGCAATCACGCGATCCAACCAACGTTGTGCCGCCAACAACTCTAAACCTGTCGCAGCATTGAGCTGATTCACGGCAATATATTGCAGCATTTTTTCACGGTTTTCGGCACGTTGATCTTCTGTCCATTTTTTCAAATTAGATAATTCGGTATTTAGACTTAGTACATGTTTATGCACATCAAAATCATCCATTTCTTTTAGATGTTCATCAAGAATTTGTACAAAATCTAAGCCAACTTGATAAATTGCAGGTTGGGTGCGTATTTCTTTTGCTAAAGTAATATTTTCCAAATCACTTCGTAAAACACGTAAATACACCATCAAACGAAGCATCGCCATTAAACGCTGTTGATCGGCTTCATTTTCTGAAATCGACATTTCTTCCAAATAGCGTTGGACTTGAATGAGTACTTCATCTAGCTGTAATAAACGTACTTTTGAAGGTAATCTTCCCTCTTGGATAGCCAGTTTTAGCATCACCAAAACGTCATACAAACTATGGTAAATCACCTTTGATGCAGCATGAATAGCCAAGGCGGGCACAGATAAACTCGCTTGATCGAGATAACATAAAACCGATTGAGTTTGATCTGGGATAATTTTCATAATCAGTTTTTCGAACTGACGGATAAAAGGCAAAATAATCAAAGTACCAGAAATACTGAATGCTGTATGAAATGCAGCAACAATCACCACATTGTCCCATGTTGCCATAAGACGTTGATTTTGTGTTAGCTCAAGAAATAACGGTTTTAAAATAATAAAAGCAAAAATGGCTGAAATGATGTTAAAAATCACATGAACCACTGCAGTACGTTTGGCATTTGCAGTTGAACCAATTACAGCAATAATGGCTGTCGCCACCGTACCAATATTCTGTCCAATCACCAAACCTAAAGCCTGTTGCAAATCAATCGCACCACTGGCCAATGCTGCTAAGGTCGCGGTAATTGCAGCACTTGAAGATTGCAACAGAATGGTCATGATAATACCGACCAAAACCAAACTGAGTTGCGCAATCAAAGATCTACTTGAAAATACTGATAAATCGACACGTTCAGCAAAACCTGACATGGCAACTTGCAACATATCAATGCCAAGGAAAATCAGACTAAAACCTGCCAATGTCATTCCAAATAATGCAACTCGCCCCTGACTAAATAATTTGAGCATTGCACCCAAACCCAGCAAAGGTAATGCAAAACTGGTGATGGAAAATTTAACACCTAAAAATGCCACCATCCAACCCGTACTGGTTGTGCCAATATTCGCGCCAATAATGACACCAATTGCCTGAGCAAAAGTAAGAATACCCGCACTGACAAAACCAATTGTGGCTAAAGTCGTTGCTGTAGAAGATTGTACAATTAAGGTTAAACCGATGCCTGAAAGCACAGCTTTAATGGGTGAGCCTGTAAATTTAGACAACCAAATACGCAAAGTTTCCCCTGCCATATTTTTTAAGCTGTCTGTCATCATGGTCATACCAATCAAAAATAGACCAATACCACCACATAATTGTACAAAGACTTCTAACACACTTACTCCCTGTGCAATAAGCAATTTTCAAAGTGCTAAAAAGCCGATATTGTACGTACTTTTATCTTAAAATTGCAGTTTATTTGTTCTATTCCAATAGTTTATATTAAATAAAAAACTTGTCATCAATTTGACATATTATTAAACCTAAGGATAGATCGGACTCCATTGGTTTATCCAATCATTCGATAAAACAAAACGAAACCTCTGTATTATGCTGACACGATACAATTCAAATCTGTGAATGGCTTGACTAGGTCAATCGCTCACCTCAAAATCAGTATATATACTCACATACGCCAAAATGACAGATATAGTTTTAATATGATTTTTAATACTTTTAGAAAATATCCATCTATAAAAATATTCAGTATTGGTTGTACTGTTTTAACGCTAGCAGCTTGCTCTCCACTAGGAGGTGGTTCTCTTGCAAAACGCTCAGCTAAACTTTCTACAGGGATCCAAAAGGCTTATGCTGTGCATCCTGATACAGCAAATCGTGTAGCACCAATCATTGTACAAAGTGCAGAACAACATAATGTTGATCCTCTGCTTGTCGCTGCAGTTATTAGACAAGAATCGAATTATCGTGCCTATGCTGTTTCACCTTCAGGTGCAGTTGGGTTCACACAAATTATTCCACGTTATTGGCAGCAGACTTGTCCTGGCGATTTATTCCATGAACATACCAATATCAACTGTGGTACATTTATTTTAAATCATTATAAAAATCAGTCGGGTAAATGGCCTAAAGCTTTGGCCTATTACAATGTGGGACCTACTGGCTACAATAGTAATCGAAAAATGAAAAAGCAAGGTAAACGCTACGCGAAACAAGTCAAACAGCACCAAAAAAACTTAAAAGATGCACTTTAATTTTGACTTACTAGCTTAATAAAGTAGCCAATACCCGTTGAATTAAAGCCATCCTCAGATGGTTTTATTTTGCCTTCACTTTTATGTTTCCTTTCTTTTTATAATTTTATTTTTCTAACTTTATTTTCTTTTTGCATAAAAAAACACCCCCAACGTGAGTTGAGGGTGTTCGAATAATGAGCTGGCGATGACTTACTCTCACATGGGTAACCCCACACTACCATCAGCGCG
>NZ_NOZT01000035.1:0-38263 GCF_002412355.1 Acinetobacter sp. YT-02 | reverse complement strand
GAATTAATCCACCCAATCGCAATGGACCCAGGTCTACGTTTTGCGATCCGTGAAGGTGGTCGTACTGTAGGTGCGGGTGTTGTTGCTAAAGTAACAGCATAATTATAGAATGTGTTAAACAGGTCGAGAGCTTTGGCTCTCGTTCTGTTTTGTAGGTCAGTAGTTCAATTGGTAGAGCGTCGGTCTCCAAAACCGAATGTTGGGGGTTCGAGTCCCTCCTGGCCTGCCACTTTTTTTAAAAAAGCTTGATGTCGGCTAATCTAGTCATATAATAAGTCGCGAATTCTACGACGAGTACAAAAATGTCGAATGATAAATCGCGTGACGCATTAAGCGACGCGCCAATCCCTCAAAGAAATAATTCTGCTGAAGTTGTTCAATCGAGTTCTCCATTAGACTACGTGTTGTGGGGTATCGCTTTGATTTTATTCATCGCTTCGATGATGGTGAATCAGCATCTTCCTGCGTATTGGGCACCAGCCAATGATATTTGGGTGCGTGTTGGGGTAATTTTGGCTTGTATCGTTGTGGCTTTAGGTTTATTATACGCCACCCATCAAGGCAAAGGCTTTGTTCGTTTGCTTAAAGATTCACGTATTGAGTTACGTCGAGTCACTTGGCCTACTAAACAGGAAACTGTAACAACGTCATGGCATGTATTGATTGTTGTTGTAGTCACTTCAATTGTATTGTGGTGTTTTGACTATTTGTTAGGCTGGGCAATCAAGTTAATTATCGGGTAAAAGAGCTATGAAACGTTGGTACATTATTCATGCCTACTCAGGTTATGAAAAACAAGTGATGCGTTCGCTTAATGATCGAATCCAGCGTAGCGCTGTTGCCGATAGCTTTGGTGAAGTCCTTGTTCCTACCGAAGAAGTGGTAGAAATGAAGGATGGTAAGAAACGTAAGTCAGAGCGTAAGTTCTTTCCAGGCTATGTATTGGTTGAAATGGAAATGAACGATGAAACTTGGCACATTGTTAAAGAGTGTCCAAAAGTTTTAGGTTTTATTGGTGGTACAGCAGAAAAGCCTGCCCCAATTACGCAAAAAGAAGCTGACGCGATTCTTGCACGTGTACGCAATACTGGTGAAGCACCTCGTCCGAAGACGATGTTTGAACCAGGCGAAGAATTACTTGTGATTGATGGTCCATTCACCGACTTTAAAGGCGTGGTGGAAGAAGTTCAATACGAGAAGTCACGTTTAACGTTGACAATTAATGTGTTTAATCGACCTACTCAGGTTGAGCTGGAATTTCGTCAAGTCGAAAAATCCGTTTAAGTTTGAGTGGTTGGAAAACGCCCGATTTATGATGAATCGGGCATTGTTGTTGTAACGGTATCGTTACTTAAAATATTGGGGAGCCTAGCGGCGTTTGTACCCAGAGGTAATTTGAAATGGCTAAGAAGATTGACGGCTATATCAAGCTGCAAGTTCCAGCTGGTAAAGCGAATCCATCTCCACCAATTGGTCCTGCATTAGGTCAACGTGGTGTTAACATCATGGCATTCTGTAAAGAATTCAATGCTGCTACACAAAAAGTTGAACCAGGTTTGCCAATTCCTGTAGTGATCACTGTGTACAACGACAAGTCGTTCACATTCATCATGAAAACTCCTCCTGCTGCAATTCTTCTTAAGAAAGCTGCAGGCATTCAAAAGGGTTCAGCTGTACCTAACAAAAACAAAGTTGGTAAGTTGACTCGTGCTCAATTAGAAGAAATCGCGACTACTAAAGAACCAGATTTAACTGGTGCTGATTTAGAAGCACGTGTGCGTACCATTGCTGGTTCTGCACGTTCTATGGGCTTGGATGTGGAGCTATAAGACATGGCAAAGTTAACTAAACGTCAAAAAGCCATTGCTGCTGCTGTAGAAGCAAACAAAGTTTACACTTTGGAAGAAGCAGTTGAAGTTCTAAACAACCTTCCTGCTGCTAAATTCAAAGAATCTTTGGATGTTGCGGTAAACCTAGGTGTTGACCCACGTAAATCTGATCAGGTTGTTCGTGGTGCGACTACACTTCCTGCAGGTACTGGTAAAACTGTACGTGTAGCTGTTTTCGCTCAAGGTGCTGCTGCAGAAGCTGCTAAAGCTGAAGGCGCAGACGTAGTTGGTTTCGACGACTTAGCTGAAAGCATTCAAGCGGGTAACCTTGACTTTGACGTTGTGATTGCAGCTCCGGATGCAATGCGCGTAGTAGGTAAGTTGGGTACGATTCTTGGTCCACGTGGCTTAATGCCAAACCCTAAAGTGGGTACTGTAACTCCTGACGTTGCGACTGCAGTTAAAAATGCAAAAGCAGGTCAAGCGCGTTACCGTGTAGACAAAGCGGGTATTATCCACGCTGCGATTGGTCAAGTTGGCTTTACTGCTGAAGCAGTTCGTTCAAACGTTGAAACCTTAGTTGCTGACTTGAAAAAGTTAAAGCCTGCAACTTCTAAAGGCGTATACATCAAAAAGATCACTTTGAGCTCTACTATGGGTCCTGGTCTTGTTATTGATGTACAGAACGTTTCTAACTAAGTCTGACTTAGAAAGAATTTTAAAGTCCTGAAAAGTCTCCTTCTCCCTCTGGGAGAAGGTCGGGATGAGGGTTAAACCTCTCCCTAACCCTCTCCTAGCAGGAGAGGGGGACATTCAGGCGGACTTTGAATTGGTAAATGAGAATTTATCAGCGTCAAAGACCTCAGGCGAGAGTAGTTTTATGCTGCTTTCTTAATCTTCCAGCCTGGGTAGACGCGGTGGTGTGATTTATTCCTCCTCCGCGTGTAAGTTCAGCAATGAATTTACGAATTGGGAGTGTGCTTCACGTAAGCACATAAATCACCGTTAGGAGGTTTTACAATGGCTCTTCTTATCGAAGACAAAAAACAGATCGTAGCAGAAGTTAACGAAGTTGCTTCTAAAGCGTTCTCTGCTGTTGTTGCTGACTATCAAGGTATGAGCGTTGAGCAATTAACGGCTCTACGTGTTGAAGCGCGTAAATTAGGTGTTACTACACGTGTTGTACGTAACACTTTGGCTAAACGTGCTTTTCAAGATACGCAATTCACGATCTTGAACGACAACCTTGTTGGCCCAACAATTTTAGCTTTCTCAACTTCTGAAGACGACATGGGTGCAGCTGCACGCTTGTTCGAAGAATTCGCTAAAACGAATAAAGCATTTGAACTTAAAGCTGCTGCATTTGACGGCAAACTTTATCAAGGTGCTGAAGTTAGCGTAATTGCGAATCTTCCGAACCAAGAAAAAGCGCTTACTATGCTTGCAAACGTTCTTCAAGCTCCTATTTCGAAATTGGGTCGCCTTATTACTGCGCTCAAAGAGAAAAACGAGTCAGAAGCTGCATAAGCTTAAATTTATTTCCACACCATTCAATTTCCATTTGGAGTTATTCTCATGGCTTTAACTAACGAAGAAATCTTAAACGCAGTTGCTGAAAAAACTGTTCTTGAACTTGTTGAACTTATCTCTGCTTTTGAAGAGAAATTCAATGTATCAGCTGCTGCTGTTGCTGTTGCTGCTGCTCCAGGCGCTGGCGCTGCTGCTGCAGAAGAGCAATCTGAATTCAACGTTGAGTTGACTTCTTTCGGTGCGAACAAAGTTGCTGTAATTAAAGCAGTTCGTGAAGCTACTGGCCTTGGTCTTAAAGAAGCTAAAGACATCGTTGAAGGCGCTCCTTCAGTGATCAAAGAAGCTGTTTCTAAAGAAGAAGGTGAAGAGCTTAAGAAGAAACTTGAAGAAGCTGGTGCTACAGTTACACTTAAGTAATCTTAAGGGGAGTCGATTTTTTTATAATCGACTCCAAAAAATGGCTGATGGCTCTTGGGTCATCAGCCTTTTTGCGTTACAATTATCGGCTCGATTTTTGTTTGAATGATGGGAAAACCATCGAAAACAATATAAATCAATAAAATCAAACGCTTACCAATATTTTTCCACATTTAAAAATATTGTTAAGCGTTTTAATACCACTAAAAATTGCAGCATTTGTAAAGAGTGGTGGCCATATCGGCCTGCGTAATTCCTTCTAAACCCGTTCTGCAGGCGGGTTTAGTTTACTTTCCGAGGACTCCAGATGGCATACTCATATACCGAAAAGAAACGGATCCGTAAGAATTTTGGTAAATTGCCCCAAGTAATGGATGCACCGTACTTGCTTTCGATTCAAGTCGACTCGTACCGTACTTTCCTTCAAGATGGCAAAACTCCAAAAAGCCGCGAAGATATCGGTCTCCAAGCCGCATTTCGTTCAGTTTTTCCTATAGAAAGTTATTCTGGCAATGCTGCTTTAGAATTTGTTGAGTATAGTCTTGGTAAGCCTGAGTTTGATGTACGTGAGTGTATTCTTCGCGGCTCAACTTATGCGGCACCAATGCGCGTAAAAATTCGTTTGATCATTAAAGATCGTGAAACGAAATCAATCAAAGATGTGCGTGAGCAAGAAGTCTACATGGGCGAAATGCCATTGATGACGGATAACGGTACCTTTGTGATTAACGGTACTGAGCGTGTAATTGTTTCTCAATTACACCGTTCACCAGGCGTGTTCTTTGACCACGATAAAGGTAAGACCCACTCGAGCGGTAAAGTGTTGTATTCAGCACGCATTATTCCTTACCGTGGCTCATGGTTAGACTTTGAATTCGATGCCAAAGACCTCGTTTATGTGCGTATTGACCGTCGTCGTAAATTGCTTGCGACTGTAGTGTTGCGTGCATTGGGCTATAGCAATGAACAAATCCTAGACTTGTTCTTTGAGAAAGTACCTGTCTATTTAGACATGGGTAGCTACCAAATTGACCTTATCCCAGAACGCTTACGTGGCGAAATGGCACAATTTGACATCACTGATACTGACGGCAAAGTGATTGTTGAGCAAGGTAAACGCATTAATGCGCGTCACGTACGTCAAATGGAAGCAGCTGGTCTTGAGAAGCTTTCAGTTCCTGATGAGTACTTGTACGAACGTATTACTGCAGAAGACATCCAGCTAAAAGATGGCGATGTAATTGCTGCAAACACCTTGTTAAGCCATGAAATCATGGTGAAACTTGCAGAAGGTGGTGTTAAACAATTTAACATCCTATTCACCAATGACATCGACCGTGGTTCGTTCATTGCGGACACCTTACGTGCAGATACAACTGTTGGTCGTGAAGATGCTTTGGTAGAAATCTACAAAGTGATGCGTCCAGGTGAGCCACCGACGAAAGAAGCCGCTGAAAATCTGTTCAATAACTTGTTCTTCTCTTCTGAGCGTTATGATTTATCGCCAGTAGGTCGTATGAAGTTCAACCGTCGTTTGGGTCGTCCTTACGAAGTGGGTACAGATCAGAAATCACGTGAAGTTGAAGGTATTTTGTCTAACGAAGACATTACCGATGTACTTAAAACATTGATCGAAATCCGTAACGGTAAAGGTGAAGTCGACGATATCGACCACTTGGGTAACCGTCGCGTACGTTCAGTGGGCGAGATGACTGAAAACCAATTCCGTGTTGGTTTGGTACGTGTTGAGCGTGCTGTAAAAGAGCGTTTGTCACAAGCTGAAACAGACAACCTGTCTCCGCAAGATTTAATCAATGCGAAGCCAGTGGCTGCTGCAATCAAAGAATTCTTTGGTTCAAGCCAATTGTCTCAGTTCATGGACCAAAATAACCCGTTGTCTGAAATTACCCACAAGCGTCGCGTATCTGCGCTTGGTCCAGGTGGTTTGACACGTGAACGTGCAGGCTTTGAGGTACGTGACGTACACCAAACTCACTATGGTCGTGTGTGTCCAATTGAAACGCCTGAAGGTCCAAACATTGGTTTGATCAACTCGCTTTCTGTTTATGCAAAATGTAATAATTTTGGCTTCTTGGAAACGCCATACCGTAAAGTGGTTGATGGTCGTGTAACCGATGAGGTTGAGTATTTATCTGCAATTGAAGAAGTGGGCACGATCATTGCGCAAGCGGACTCAAGCGTAGACCAAGATGGCAATTTAACAGAAGAATTCGTATCTGTACGTCACCAAGGTGACTTCGTGCGTATGCCGCCAGAGCGCGTGACGCACATGGACGTTTCTGCACAGCAGGTTGTATCTGTAGCAGCATCACTGATTCCATTCCTTGAGCACGATGACGCCAACCGTGCCTTGATGGGATCGAACATGCAACGTCAGGCTGTTCCGACGCTTATCGCTGATAAACCACTTGTGGGTACAGGGATGGAAGCGAACGTAGCACATGACTCAGGTGTATGTGTGATTGCAAACCGTGGTGGTCGTATTGAATATGTCGATGCT
This sequence comes from Acinetobacter sp. YT-02, assembly GCF_002412355.1. Classification (NCBI taxonomy): domain Bacteria; kingdom Pseudomonadati; phylum Pseudomonadota; class Gammaproteobacteria; order Moraxellales; family Moraxellaceae; genus Acinetobacter; species Acinetobacter sp. YT-02. The sequence goes on along the minus strand of NZ_NOZT01000035.1, from coordinate 31,966 downwards.
TCACGTGTAGTCATTCGTGTGAACGAAGAAGAAATGATCGCGGGTGAAGCAGGTGTAGATATCTACAACCTGATCAAATACACACGTTCAAACCAAAACACTTGTATTAACCAAAAAGTTTTGGTGAAGATGGGTGATAAGGTAGGTCGTGGTGATGTATTGGCTGACGGTCCATCTACAGATGGCGGTGAGCTTGCACTCGGTCAGAACATGCGTGTCGCGTTCATGACTTGGAATGGCTATAACTACGAAGACTCGATCTTGCTTTCTGAGCGTGTACTTCAAGAAGACCGTTTAACTTCGATTCACATTCAAGAATTGTCATGTGTTGCACGTGATACCAAATTGGGTGCGGAAGAAATCACAGCTGATATTCCAAACGTGGGCGAAGCTGCACTGTCTAAACTAGACGAGTCTGGTATCGTTTACATTGGTGCTGAAGTGACTGCAGGCGACATTCTTGTTGGTAAAGTAACGCCTAAGGGTGAAACTCAGTTAACGCCTGAAGAAAAATTGCTTCGCGCAATCTTTGGTGAAAAAGCAGCAGATGTGAAAGATTCATCATTGCGCGTTCCATCAGGTACTAAAGGTACTGTGATTGACGTTCAAGTCTTTACTCGTGATGGTTTAGAGAAAGATGAACGTGCGCAAGCGATTGAAAAAGCACAGCTCGATGCATATCGCAAAGACTTGAAAGAAGAATACAAAATCTTTGAAGAAGCAGCGCGTGAACGTATTATCCGCTTATTGAAAGGTCAAGAATCTAACGGTGGCGGTACAACTAAACGTGGCGACAAACTTTCTGAAGATGTGTTGTCTGGTTTAGAGTTAGTTGATTTACTTGAAATCCAACCAAGTGATGAAGCAATTGCTGAACGTTTAACTCAAATTCAAACTTTCTTGAAAGAGAAGAGCTCTGAAATTGATGAGAAATTCGCAGAGAAGAAACGTAAGCTTTCTACAGGCGATGAACTCACTACGGGCGTCTTGAAAGTTGTTAAAGTTTATCTTGCTGTTAAACGTCGCATCCAACCGGGTGACAAGATGGCGGGTCGTCACGGTAACAAAGGTGTAGTATCAAACATCTTACCTGTAGAAGACATGCCGCACGATGCTAACGGTGTACCAGTGGATATCGTATTGAACCCGCTAGGCGTACCATCGCGTATGAACGTGGGTCAGATTCTTGAAACACACTTGGGTATGGCAGCCAAAGGCTTGGGTGAGCAAATTGATAAGATGCTCAAACAACAACGTGAAATTGCTGAACTACGTGAGTTCCTAGACAAGATTTATAACAAAGTTGGTGGCGAGCAAGAAGATCTTGACAGCTTAACTGATGATGAAATCTTGGTATTGGCTGGCAACTTACGTGCAGGTGTTCCATTGGCTACTCCAGTATTTGATGGTGCTGAAGAAGGTCAAATCAAAGAATTGCTTGAACTTGCTGAATTACCACGTTCTGGTCAGACCGTATTGTATGATGGACGTACAGGCGAGAAATTCGACCGTCCTGTGACTGTAGGTTATATGTACATGCTCAAACTTAACCACTTGGTGGATGACAAGATGCACGCACGTTCTACAGGTTCTTACTCACTTGTAACGCAACAGCCGTTAGGTGGTAAGGCACAATTCGGTGGTCAGCGTTTCGGTGAGATGGAAGTCTGGGCACTTGAAGCATACGGTGCTGCTTATACGCTGCAAGAAATGCTCACTGTGAAGTCGGATGACGTTGAAGGTCGTACCCGCATCTATAAGAACATTGTAGATGGCAACCATTATATGGATCCGGGCATGCCTGAATCATTTAACGTATTGACCAAAGAGATCCGTTCTTTAGGTATCAACATTGAACTGAAAAATGGTGACTAAGTAACCATTGTATCCCCCTTGCGAAGCCAAGCTTCTCACCGTTTTAAATGGGCAAGGGTGGATGATTCAGTTAAAAAACAATATTTGTGACCCAGTTGGGATGTGAAAACAGCCTCCCAGCACACGGAGAAAAAAATTGAAAGACTTGCTCGATATCATGCGCAAAAAGACGGATTCAGACGGTCATGCTCCAGTAGAGTTTGACCGCATCCGTATTGGTCTTGCGTCACCAGAAATGATTAAGTCATGGTCTCACGGTGAAGTTAAAAAGCCAGAAACCATTAACTATCGTACGTTTAAGCCTGAACGTGATGGTTTATTCTGTGCCAAAATTTTTGGTCCAGTAAAAGATTACGAATGCTTGTGTGGTAAATACAAGCGTATGAAATACAAAGGCGTCATTTGTGAAAAATGTGGCGTTGAAGTAACGACTGCAAAAGTTCGTCGTGAGCGTATGGGTCACATCGAACTCGCTTCTCCAGTTGCACACATTTGGTTCTTGAAATCATTACCAAGCCGTATTGGTTTATTACTTGATATGACTTTACGTGATATCGAGCGCGTATTGTATTTCGAATCTTATGTGGTTACTGACCCAGGTATGACGCCATTTGAGAAATATCAACTTCTCAATGACGAAGAATACTTCAATGCTCTAGAAGAGCATGGTGATGAATTCACTGCGAAAATGGGTGCTGAAGCAGTTCAAGACTTGTTAAAAGACATCGATCTTGAAGCTGAAATTGCTCGTTTACGTGAAGAAATTCCACAAACAACTTCAGAAACTAAGCTGAAAAAAGCCTCTAAGCGTTTGAAGTTGATGGAAGCGTTCAAAGAGTCGAACAACAAGCCTGAATGGATGGTGATGAATGTACTGCCTGTACTTCCACCAGATCTTCGCCCGTTGGTTCCACTTGAAGGTGGTCGTTTTGCGACTTCTGACTTGAACGATCTTTATCGTCGTGTGATTAACCGTAACAACCGTTTGAAGCGTCTTCTTGACCTTGCAGCGCCAGACATCATCGTACGTAACGAAAAACGTATGTTACAAGAGTCTGTTGATGCCTTGTTAGATAACGGTCGTCGTGGTCGTGCAATCACAGGTTCAAACAAGCGTCCGCTTAAATCTTTGGCAGATATGATCAAAGGTAAGCAAGGTCGTTTCCGTCAAAACTTACTTGGTAAGCGTGTTGACTATTCAGGTCGTTCGGTGATTACCGTTGGTCCAAACCTACGTTTACACCAGTGTGGTCTTCCGAAGAAAATGGCACTTGAACTGTTCAAGCCATTCATCTTTGCAAAATTACAAGCTTCAGGTCAAGCAACCACCATTAAAGCTGCGAAGAAAATGGTTGAGCGCGAAACCCCAGAAGTTTGGGATGTACTTGCATCTGTAATTCGTCAACACCCAGTGATGTTGAACCGTGCGCCTACACTTCACCGTTTAGGTCTTCAAGCATTTGAACCGATCCTGATTGAAGGTAAAGCCATCCGTTTACACCCACTCGTTTGTGCTGCGTTCAACGCTGACTTCGACGGTGACCAAATGGCGGTACACGTACCATTAACACTTGAAGCGCAATTAGAAGCGCGTGCGTTAATGATGTCGACCAACAACATCTTGTCTCCTGCGAACGGTGAGCCAATCATCGTACCATCTCAGGACGTTGTCTTGGGCTTGTATTACATCACGCGTGATGCAATCAATGCCAAAGGTGAAGGCATGGTGTTTGCAGATACGCACGAAGTAAACCGTGCACTTGCAACGGGTCAAGTTGACTTACACGCTCGCGTAAAAGCACGTGTACACCAAACCGTAATCAATGAAAATGGTGAGCGTGAGCAACAAACTATTGTTGTAGATACGACACCAGGTCGCTGCTTGCTTTGGGAAGTTGTGCCTGAAGGTTTAAGCTTCGAGCAAATTAACCTAGAGATGAACAAAAAGAACATCTCAAAGTTAATCAACTCTTGCTACCGTAAATTAGGTCTAAAAGACACGGTTATTTTTGCAGACCAATTGATGTACTTGGGCTTCCGTCAAGCGACACGTTCAGGTGTTTCTGTGGGTATGGAAGACATGGTTATTCCACCACAAAAACAAGCAATTATTGAAAAAGCAGAAACTGAAGTTCGTGAAATTGAACAACAGTTCGAGCAAGGCTTCGTAACTGCGGGTGAGCGTTATAACAAAGTGGTCGATATTTGGGCACGTACCAACGACCAAGTTGCTAAAGCGATGATGGACAACTTGTCATTCACAACTGTGAAAAACAAACAGGGTGAAGACGAGAAGCAAAAATCATTCAACTCGATCTACATGATGTCGGATTCAGGTGCGCGTGGTAGTGCGGCACAGATTCGTCAGTTGGCGGGTATGCGTGGTTTGATGGCGAAACCAGATGGTTCGATCATTGAAACGCCAATTAAAGCGAACTTCCGTGAAGGTTTGACGGTACTTCAGTACTTCATTTCAACTCACGGTGCGCGTAAAGGTTTGGCCGATACCGCATTGAAAACAGCGAACTCAGGTTACTTGACACGTCGTTTGGTTGACGTTGCACAAGACTTGGTAATTACTGAGCCAGATTGCGGTACTTATGGCGGTTTAGTGATGACACCATTCATTCAAGGTGGTGATGTCATTGAAAACCTTGGTACGCGTGTATTAGGTCGTGTAACTGCAGAAGATGTGAAGAAAGCGGGTTCAGACGAAGTTATTCTGCCACGTAACACACTCATTGATGAAAAACTTGCTAACTTCTTGGAAGAGCAAGGTGTCGATGAAGTAAAAGTACGTTCAGTGGTATCTTGTGAATCGACCTTTGGTGTATGTGCGAAGTGTTATGGTCGTGACCTAGCACGTGGTCACTTGGTGAATCCAGGTGAATCTGTGGGTGTAATGGCTGCTCAATCGATTGGTGAGCCAGGTACACAGTTAACCATGCGTACATTCCACGTGGGTGGTGCGGCAAGCCGAACTTCTGCAGCCAATAGCGTACAAGTGCGTAACAAAGGTTCAGTACGTTTCCATAACGTGAAAACTGTACAACACGCTAAAGGTCACTTGGTATCTGTTTCACGTTCAGGTGAAATTGGTATTGCCGATGAGTTAGGTCGTGAGCGTGAGCGTTATAAACTGCCATACGGTGCGTCAATCTTGCTCAAAGATGGCGAAGCGGTAGAAGCTGGCGGTATTGTGGCGACTTGGGATCCACACACGCATCCACTTGTGACCGAAGTTGCGGGTAAAATCCGTTTCAGCCAAATTGCTGATGGCGTGACTGCAACCTCGAAAACTGATGATGCAACAGGTATGACCACAGTTGAAATCTTGCCAGTGACTTCACGTCCTGCGTCAGGTAAAGACTTACGTCCTGCTGTGGTATTAGACACTGTGGATGGTGGCGAACAGTTCTACTTCTTGCCACAGAACACGATTCTTTCTGTCCGTGATGGCGAAAATATCGGTGTGGGTGACGTTATTGGTCGTGTACCACAAGAATCTTCACGTACTCGTGATATTACCGGTGGTTTACCACGCGTTGCAGACTTATTTGAAGCACGTAAACCAAAAGAGCATGCGATTCTTGCAGAAGTGTCAGGTATCGTGAGCTTTGGTAAAGAAACCAAAGGTAAGAACCGTTTAGTGATTACACCAGATGATGGCTCTGAGATTTACGAAGAGTTGATTCCAAAATGGCGTAACATCAACGTGTTTGAAGGTGAGCATGTGAACCGTGGTGAAACCATTTCTGATGGTCCACAAAACCCACATGACATCTTACGCTTGAAAGGTGAAGTGGCATTAACCAACTACATCGTGAACGAAGTTCAAGACGTTTACCGCTTACAAGGTGTAAAAATTAACGATAAGCACATTGAAGTCATCGTGCGTCAAATGTTGCGTAAAGTTGAAATCACCGATGGTGGCGATACGAGCTTCATCAAAGGCGAACAAGTGGATTACATTCGCGTGGTACAAGAAAACCAAGCTGTACTTGCACAAAACAAGTTCCCAGCGAAGTTTGAACGTCAATTGATGGGTATCACCAAAGCATCGCTTTCAACAGACTCGTTCATTTCTGCTGCATCGTTCCAGGAAACTACACGTGTGTTAACTGAAGCGGCTGTAACAGGTAAAGAAGATGATTTACGTGGCTTGAAAGAGAACGTTGTTGTGGGTCGTTTGATCCCAGCAGGTACGGGTCTTGCTTACCACTTAGAGCGTCGTCGTCAAGAAGCTGAAGCTGCTGAATTGGCATTAGTGAATGATTTCTCTGATGTAGATCAAGCATTAAGCCAAGCATTTAGCGATGAATTTAACGATCTCTAATTCGTTTTAAAGCATCATTTAAAGACGCCTTTCGAGGCGTCTTTTTTTTGCCAACGTTTTAGTTGCATATTTTGCTTTAATAAAGCCGCAATATTGCATATAGTGAATTAAGAACAATTTAAAAATATCAAGAAAACTAAGGGGATAGCTTATGCAATTTAGAGGACTGACACTGTGTTTATCGACAATGCTACTGAGTGTGTCTGTTTCGGCTGCACCAATGCCAAACAGCATTGTGGTGAAAGACAAAGCCATTGTGCCTATTCTAAAAACTGAAGTGATTCGTACAGTGACAGGTGAAAAGCCTATACGCCATGTAGAAGCCACGATTTTTGAAGTGAGCAATCAGGGTAAAGATATTGTGGCAAAGGAAGTTGTTTTTGATGATGATCAAGCACAGTTTTCAGAGAAACAATTGGGTATTCCTGTGATTCAAAAAGGCGGGGTGATTGTACCAACCTCAAAAATTGAGTTGAATAAAACCCTAAAGCAGGATGGTAAAGTCATTTCTGAAGTGAAAACGATTGATGCAGAAGGCATGGAATATAAGCAGGGGCAGGCGCCAATTCATCGCACATTAAAACTGGATCGGGTCAAAACGCCTGAAAGCAAAGAAACAGTTTCTCATGCTGTGTTTACTGAAGATGGTAAAACCACACGTGATGTGGTGGTACTTGAAGAAGAGGGTACAGAATCCTTTATGATGCCTTAAGCATTTTACAGAAATACTCATATCTTACTGTGCTTGGTAACAGATTTTTCAAAGTTGATGCCGCAAGATGCACTACACTTAAAATCAACAACAGCGGGGAGACATCGCGATGAAAAAAGTATTTAGCGTATTGGCAGTTGCAACTGTATCGACCATGTTAATGGCGGGTTGTGAGAGCATGAGTTCAAATGACCAACGTATTGGTGCAGCAGCATTAGGCGGTGCCGTTGGTGGCGCAGCGGGTAACAGCGTAGGTGGTAGTGTTGGTGCAGCAGCAGGCGCAGGTGCAGGTGCAGCAGTTGGAAGTAAAACCCAAGATGGTTCTAACCGTAACGCAACCTATAGTGGAATTGGCGGTGCGATTGGTTCAATTTTAGGTAAAGAAGTGATAGGTGGTAATGCAGGCGCTGCAATCGGTGGTGCTGTTGGTGGTGGTGCTGGTGCAGCCATCGAGCAAAAGCGTTAATCTGAATACGAACAGCCATGCCATCCTACTGAAGTATTTATATTTCAGTACATCCAACGCAGAGTCTTATGATTCTGCGTTTTTTATGCGCTAGCTGAAAAATTAATGCGTTTGGATAAATTGATTGACTGCTTGAGTATAAGCATTATTTTGTCCCAATGACTTGTTGATTTCAGCATGTGAAAGTCGGACAGGCAATAACTGGGTTTGAGTTCCGAATTTCTGTGCTTGTTGAATAAATTGTCGAGCTTGAGTACAGGGTTGATCTGCACGGATGGTTGAGCACACCGCGAGAAATGCAGGTAAAGCTTGATGTAGCTGAGCTATCGGAGAAAGGGCTTTCCAGTTGGAAGGTTGATCACCAAAGGCTTGATCATAAAAACGTGCATGACGTGTTTGCATTATCTTTTCTATATCATAAGCCGCGCTATCTAAAGCAACTGTAGCACGCCAAGGCTGTGGCTGGGGTGCCAGCCAATGGGGGCGAACGGTTAATAGACTGACCAGGTGTGCGCCCGCAGAATGTCCCATCAGCACCAAGCGTTTTGAGTCAGCATGCCAATGCGGTGCCTGATTTTGGATATAAATAAGCGCTTGGGCGATATCCTGAGTTTGCTGCTGTACGGTCACATCTGGAACTAATCTATAGTTGATAGACACAAAAATCCAGTTTTGCTTGGTCCAGTAACTCAGCTTATTTTTGACCACAGCAGCATGATTTTTATCACCCATTTTCCAAGCACCGCCATGGACCATCATCATGAGCGGGGCTGGTGTTTGATCTGTGAGTACTTTGGCAGGGAAATAGACATCCATCACTTGTTGAGGATGAGATCCATAAGCCACATTTTTCAAAGTTTGGACTTTGGTAAATGTATTCGGCACCAAAGCATGGAGGGATGTCGATGAATAGAAACAAAGTAGGGAAAAGATTGGCACAAGATTTTTTTTCATTTTAATAATCCTTTAATTTTAAATATTATCAATGTTTATAATTTTTATGATCCACTGATGTATCAACAGTAATACGTTAATTGATTCATACCTGCTTAAAAAGAGTAGAGAAGTTTGTCGGTGACATTGATCTTTTTGTCTTTTGATTAAAATAATATTACCAACAACGCAGAATCATTAGATTCTGCGTTTTTATGTGAGCTAAAAATTACGTTGCTACGGCTTTGGGCTTTTTACGTCGGATATATAACGTTTTATGCACTTCTGCAATTCGTACACCTGATTCATCGACAATATTGAGCGTATATTGACGTGTCAGAGGCGCATAGTCTTCTGCGATCTGTTTGATTTCCTCGACTTCAGCGGCACTCAGGCGAATATCGGCATACACCGTACTGCGTCCTGGGGCGAGGAAATGAATCGTTGCCGCTTTATCCCAAACAATATATGTTGAACCCAAGTGATGCATCAGAATGAGCATATAAAATGGATCGACCATGGAATAGAGGCTGCCGCCAAAATGTACGCCGACAATATTTTGATTTTTGCGGGTGAGTGGCATTTTGACACGGACATGGTGGTTGGCTAAATCGATTTGATCAATTTCAATACCTGCACCGCGATAGGGTGCATAACGATTTAAAAAATATTTAGAAATAAGTGGAATACTTTGTAGTTTTTTAAGCAGATTCATATGATTTTAACTATATCTTTCAAGTCTGGATGCCTTATATTAGTCTAAAATTTAGGCATCAATATGGCATGTTTTGTTATGCTGAGTGCAACAAAGGTGAATAAAAATAAAAAAGATGTATATGCAAGCGCAAACGCAATGGGTTGAAACCTCTGATCGTCAACAGCTTTATGTCAAAACCTGGGGTGAAAAAACAGCACCTGCATTGATTTTGCTGCATGGCTATCCAGATAACCAAGTAGTCTGGAAACGCGTGATTGCCGTGTTGGTACAAGATTTTTATGTGGTGAGTTACGATGTACGTGGTGCGGGACAATCCTCCATTCCCAAATCCATTCGTGCCTATAGCTTGGCTCAATTGGCTGCAGATTTAATGGCTGTTGCTAATGCCGTTTTGGGGCAGCGTGCATTTCACTTGGCAGCTCATGACTGGGGTTCAATTCAGTCTTGGGAAGCTGTAACTGATCCAGATTTAAAAGGACGAATTTTATCTTACAGTACTATTTCAGGCCCATGTTTGGATCATGCAGCGTTTTGGATGCGTAAGCATTTTTCTGAAAATAAAATTAAATTTTTCAAACAAATGCGTAAATCTTGGTATATTGCCACCTTTCAACTTCCTGCACTTGCACCTACAGTTTGGCAGTTCTTTCAACCTGAACAATGGCGTCAGGTGGTGATGCGTTTAGAACGTGATCAAGATATTCCGGTCAATCCTAATATCCGTAAAGATGGGCGATATGGCGTCAATTTATATCGCGCTAATTTTATGCCACGTTTATTGAAGCCGCGGCAGCGTTACGCAATTTGCCCTGTGCAGGCTATTGTCTTGAAATATGATCAATTTGTAGGTGCTGAATTGATTGATGAAATGTCGCATTGGGTAGATGATTTTCAACGTGTGGAGTTGGCTGCTAATCACTGGGCGATTCTTAGTCAGCCGCAAGCGGTTGCTACTGCCATCCGTGATTTTGCTTTAGGTCATGCAAATTCACATGCTGCAGCAATTTAAATCAGAAACGCTTGTCGGAGTTGAATGTTTGGTCAACTCCAATCTGCATAATCTCTGATAAAATAGCTTCTTTTTTGAATTTTCATCTCTTATGTTCGCAATTCTTGCTGCCATTGCAATCATGTTCGGATTGTCGTTGGCTCGTGTGCCTGTGGTTTTTGCCTTGGTTATTGGTGCAGTTTCAGGTGGTTTACTGGCTGGTTTAGGCTTACAAGGCACTTTAGATGCGTTTAATAATGGCTTAGGTGGTGGTGCAAAAATTGCCCTTGCTTACGGTATTTTAGGTACATTTGCTTTGGCTTTGGCACGTTCAGGTTTGCCTGACTTATTGGCCTACAAACTGATTCGCACTTTAACAGGTAGCAGTAATACTAAGGTACAGAACCGCGTTAAATATCTGATTTATTTTACTGTGGCTTTGGCAGCGGTATTTTCACAGAACTTAATCCCTGTACACATTGCATTTATTCCTGTATTGATTCCACCTTTATTAAGTGTTTTCAATCATTTAAACTTAGACCGTCGTGCAGTGGCTTGTTTGCTGACTTTTGGTTTGGTTGCCACCTATATGTTTGTTCCTTTCGGTTTTGGTGCAATCTTCCTGAATGATATTTTGGCGCACAATATCAACACCTTTGGTGCTCCGTATGGTTTTGCCATTCAAAATGAAGATATTCCTTCTGCTATGTTTATTCCTGTATTTGGAATGTTCATAGGTCTATTGATCGCGTTGTTTGTGAGCTATCGTAAGCCTCGACATTATCAAGATGTGCAGGTAGAGCGTACCCAAAGCATTTCGAGTGAGCTCAATGCAAATACCGCCGCGCCAACCCTACAAGCGCCTCAGATTGCAAAATTTACCTTGTGGATGGCAGTGTTTGCGATTATTGCAACCTTGGCGGTGCAATTGTATTCAGATTCGATGATTCTGGCAGGTTTGGTGGGTGTTGCCATTTTAAGCTGTGCGGGAATTTTCAAATGGAAAGAAGCAGATGATGTGATCATTACAGGTATGCGTATGATGGCACTCATCGGCTTTATTATGATTGCTGCACAAGGTTTCGCTTCAGTGATTGAAGCGACTAATCAAGTGCCTGCTTTGGTAGAAGCGTCGGTGGAATGGATTGGCAATAGCAAAGCTTTGGCTGCATTTTTAATGTTATTGATTGGTTTGTTAATCACCTTGGGGATTGGCTCATCTTTCTCTACCGTGCCTATTTTAGCGATTATTTATGTGCCTTTATGTTTGCAGTTCGGTTTTAGCCCTGCAGCAACCATTGCGATTATTGGTACAGCAGCAGCCTTAGGAGATGCGGGTTCTCCAGCATCGGATTCAACCTTGGGGCCAACTTCGGGTTTAAATATGGATGGGCAGCACGACCACATGAAGGACAGTGTGGTACCGACTTTTATTCACTTTAATATCCCATTGATCATTTTTGGTTGGATTGCAGCGATGGTGCTGTAAATCATCACCAAAATGCGTAAGCGCACGTGTTCAGAATAGGCTGGGCACGTTGCAGCACAGTGTTAAAACAACAAAAAAATATACTTCAATTTCATCCTCACATCTGCCGATTGCATCTCAATACACGATTTTAAATCTCTAAACAAAATAGTCCGTTTTCATTGTTTTCAGCTTCGTATATTAGAATGAAGGTGATTTTAATTCTCTTTATTTAATTTTAATAATTTTTATTAATTTCCTGTGATTTAAAAATATAAAACCTGAGTGAATTAATCAATTTAAAATAAATTTGTTTTAATTTTTAAATAAATATAAGATGTATTTCAAATAAACCTTTTAATATATTTTTTAAGTAAAATTGAGTAATATAGTCGGGAAATAATAATATAAACTTTATTAATTAACTCGGGTTTTAAAACCAAGTAATTTGGTCTATTTAAAATAAATTTATATAATAATGAATAGTTTATAAAATAATTAAAATATTATGTTTAATATGTGTTGCATATTAATAGTGGTCGTGTTTAATATTAATTAAGCGTTAAGATTTTTATTCTAAAGGTGGTTTTGAAATGTTAAAGCATGTTGCTCTAATTGCATTAATGGGAATGTCTGCTTCTGCTATGGCAGGTCAATGGCAAGTTAAAGTTGGTGGTTCTGTAATTTCTCCAACTCAAGATACTACAGTACCAAACGTTGGCCATTTTGAAGCTGACCACGAATATGCATTTACACCATCTGTAGAATATTTCTTTAATGACAATATCTCTGCAGAATTATTGTTGGCGACACCAATCAGCCATGATGTAGCTTACGAGGGCGAGAATGCTGTTAAAATTAAGCATTTACCGCCAACGTTAACGGCTAAATATCACTTTAAAAATTCAACCCGTTTCACGCCATACATTGGTGTCGGTGGTACTGCATTTGTAGCATGGGATGAAAAAACATCAGGTGATTTAGCTGCCTTGAAAGTAAAAGTTAAAGAAGATTTTGGTTTTGCAGGTCAAATCGGTTTTAACTTCCAACCTGCCGATGCTAAAAACTGGGGCGTATTCTTTGATGCTCGCTATGCACAGCTTAGTCCAGAAGTAAGTGTTGAAGGAACACCTATTAAATTCGATTTAGACATCGACCCAATGGTGTACACCATCGGTTATAGCTACAAATTTTAATTATAAAAAGTAGCTCTTTATAATAATAAAAATCAGCGCAACCCCATCTTTATGATGGGGTTTTTTATCGCAAAAAATAACAAATGTATCGAATGAAAAAATTGAGTGCATGTGCCATGTTCATTTACAGTCTGAAAGATAAAGTAAAGAACGATAAAGAAGGAATTAATTCATGTTGATAAAATACGGTTGGCCTATATGTGTTGGTTTAATGCTGAGTGTCGCGGGGCATGCGGCGAGTTTTTCTTGTGAGAAAGCCAGAACACCAACAGAACATGCCATTTGTGAACATCGTGCGGTCAATGATGCCGATGTGAAAATGGCAACCACCTATCGTATTGTTAGCCGTTTGGTCGCTATGGGGACGCGTTCACAAATTCGTGATGAACAATTTCGTTGGTTAGAATTGCGTGATCGTTGTGGTACTTCAGTCGATTGTTTAACCCAAGTGTATAATTTGCGTCAGCAGAAATTAGAGGATCATTTAAATCAGGTCTATCAACGTGCACCTTTTTAAATTTTTCTGGGTTTAGGCTTGAAAAATTAGGCAATCACTCCAATTCATAAACACATCCAACAATAACCATGTTTATGAATTTAAGGAGTGATGAATGAGCGAGCACAGCCAAAAACACAGTTTCCAAGCCGAAGTGGCGCAGTTATTACATTTGGTGACCCATTCTCTTTATTCCAACCCTGAAATTTTCTTGCGTGAACTGATTTCTAACGCATCGGATGCCTGCGACAAATTACGTTTTGAAGGCATCAACCATCCTGAATATTATGAAAATGATCCAGATTTACGTGTGCGTATCCGCTTAGATCAAGACAAGAAAACCCTGACCATTTCAGACAATGGCATTGGTTTAAGTCAGCAGGATGCGATTGAGCATTTGGGTACCATTGCCAAATCGGGCACCAAAGACTTTATGTCAAAATTGACGGGCGATCAAAAAGCCGGTGCGCAATTGATTGGTCAATTTGGTGTGGGTTTCTATTCAGGTTTTATCGTGGCAGATAAAATTACTGTGGAATCACGCCGTGCAGGATTGGCTGCAGATGAAGCCGTGCGTTGGAGCAGTGCGGGTACTGGCGAGTTTGATGTTGAGCAAATTCACAAAGCAGAACGGGGTACCGATATTATTCTGCACTTGCGTGAAGATGCACTGGATTATTTAGAAAGCTACAAAGTTAAGCAGATCATCAATAAATACTCTGATCACATCAGTTTGCCAATTCAAATGCAGAAAGAAGTATGGCAGCAAGAAGAAGCAGCTGAAGGTGAAACGCCGAAAGCAGGTCAGTATGTGAAAACTGATGAATGGGAAGCAATTAACTCGGCCAGTGCGTTGTGGACGCGCAATAAAAACGAAATTAGTGAAGAACAGTACATCGAATTTTATAAAAACCTCAGTCATGATTTTGACGCACCATTGGCATGGGCGCATAACCGCGTTGAAGGCAGTACTGAATACACCCAGTTGTTGTATGTGCCAAGTAAAGCACCGCACAACATTTTTACTCGTGAAGCCAAAGCGGGGATTAAATTGTATGTGAAGCGCGTATTTATTATGGATGAGGCAGAGAACCTGATTCCAAATTATCTGCGCTTTGTGCAAGGTGTGGTGGATAGCGCCGATTTGCCATTGAACGTGAGCCGTGAGTTATTGCAAGAAAGCCGTGATGTTAAAACCATCCGCGAAGGCAATACCCGTCGTGTGTTGACCATGTTGGACAATTTAGCCAAGTCTGAAGATGAAAAAGACCAAGAAAAATTTAAGCAATTCTATCAAGAATTTGGTTCAGTTTTAAAAGAAGGCTTAGGCGAAGACTTTGGCAACCGTGAACGTATCTTGAAATTATTACGCTACGCTACTTCAAGTAATGATGACATCAGTACCTCATTGGCGGACTATAAATCGCGGATGAAAGAAGGTCAGAAAGCCATTTACTACGTTACGGCAGACAACTTGAACGCAGCAAAGCATTCTCCACAGTTGGAGTTGTTTAAGAAAAAAGGCATTGAAGTGTTGTTGATGGCAGAACGCGTAGACGAGTGGGCGATGAACTTTGTGCAGGAGTTTGATGGCACGCCAATGCAAAACGTATCTAAAGGTGCGGTTGATTTAGGCGATCTACAAGATGCTGAAGAGAAGAAAGCTTTAGACGCGGCTGCAGAACAATTTAAACCTGTGGTTGAGCAATTGTCTGCATCTTTAAGCGGTAAAACCAAAGAAGTGCGTGTGACTACACGTTTGGTTGATTCTCCTGCTTGTTTGGTAACAGGTGAAGGTGAACTGTCACCACAATTGATTCGTATGTTGAAGGACGCAGGGCAAGCTGTACCTGATATGAAGCCAATTTTGGAAATCAACCCAGAGCATCCTTTGGTGAAAAAATTACAGGATTCCAATCAATTTGATGATTTGGCGCATGTGATTTTTGATCAGGCTGTGATTGCTGAAGGTGGTTTGCCTGAAGACCCTGCGGAATATGTGAAACGTATTAATAGCTTACTGTTAAAGTAAGTCTGTTTTCACATGAACGTGATCGATGATGTGTTGTGCAAATAATGCATCGTCATCTTGCAAGATCATCTTGCAAAAAAACCAAGTCCTGTTCGCAAGACTTGGTTTTTTAATTTGGCTTGATTGTAGATGTTACCTATTTAGAAAATGGCTTCTAAACGCACTAAAGCACCGAGATAATGATTACGATCTGCACGATCATCATTTAAATAATTGACATCGCCCTGAATAAAGAACCATTCACGTAAAAATGGTTGACGCCAGGAGACAAATGGCCCCCAACGATTTAAACGTAAGTCATCATCGTGATAATAACCGCCTGTATAAATACCATAGTTAAAGCGGTTGCCTGCAAAGAATTGATGTTGTCTAAAGGTGTAGTTGTCCCAAACCAAATCATCATCTTGTTCATCGGCATAGGTCAGGCTAAATTGATTAGACAAGAAAGCCTGATTAGGTCGGGCGTGCGTGAGCTCCAAGTTAGTTCTGAGATAATTTTCACTGTCGATGCCATAACGGTAAATTTGTTCGGCATGAAAAGAGAAATCATTTTCCAAAGTCCAGTCTTTAGAGGCTTTTAAACGCAGATAAATATCATCGCCAGAACGTACCCCTAAATCGACATCTGTTTCAAAAGGCAGGCGATCGGCAAAGTTTGACCAACGTAATGCCAAAGAACTGTTGTCTTCACGGCTACGTTTGCTGTCTACGGTTTTGTCTGCGTCATGCGCTGGGTTTTCGTTGGTAATGGCAATGTTATTTTGCAATTCGTTATCGAGCGAGTCATCACCAAATACCACACTGAGTTTATTTTCAAGCGCAGGTAGTTTGATTTTGCCACGAATACGAGGTTTGACTTCATATTCATTATGCTTATCCCAACTGCTATCGACCAAAACCCGCAAAGTGGCTGAGGCAGGCTGTTCAGGACTTGGTTCACCAAACCAGTTATCCAGTTTATGTGCTGTTTTATCTGCCCAATTGCGAATATTTTTTTGACGTTGATCGAACCAAGTTAAATGTTCCGTTTCTGCGGTGGGAGGTACAATGGATTCATTGGATTGTTCGGGTAACACCGTCGGTGTGGCATCAATCCAACGTGGAATCGTGTAATAAAAACCGTTTTTATCTGCTGCACTTGGCGGAGCGACAGGCAATTCATAAGGTGGCAGTGGCGTATGGGCTTGATCCACTGCTTGAGTTGATTCTTGTGCAAAAGTGGTGCCTGCGACCCCACTTAAGAGACAGCTTAATATAAAAGGCGATGTGTGCTTTATTCTTGACATTATTTACTGATCTTTAAGCCATTTTTGTTAGTGTTGAAAATCTATGAGATAAAAGCAAGACTTGGCTACAAAATCATAATATAAACGGCAGTTTTTAGGCAGAAACCTCTTTTTCTTGATACATTTGAAGTGCTTGGCATAACTGCAAAGCATCAATCGGTTGCTGTAATTGGGAGATGACTTTTTGAATCATTTGCCAACTAATACCTTGTTGTCGATCTAATAAAATGTGCGGTATAGCTTGTTCAGTACGGGACAGTTGTAAGCGCTTTTGACCATGAATCACACGAATTTTTTGTCGTTCTTTCAGTAAAATCAAAGGGGTATGACTCTGTGCTTCACTTTCTTCAAACTGAATAAACTTAGTAGTTTGAATGTGCTGTATCGGAATGAAAGGAAAATAATGCTCTTGCTGCCACACGATTTGAGCATCATGACTATAGCATTGAAAAAGCTGATCGAAATCAAATAAATGTTCTTGTAATTTTTCCCAAGAAATTTCACGTATTGCTGCAATTTCATGTTCAAACTGTTGGCAAAAGTTTTGAGTCAAACGAATCGCTTGCATTTGATCTAATGCGCCAAGCAGTACCACATATTTAATAAAGCGTCCTTGCGTATTGGTTTGTTCTGCCAAATATACCGCACGCGCCAACACCTGTTGCTGATCTTCTTCGGGATCAGACAAATGCACCAATACATCGGCATATTGCGTGACTTCTGGCGCTTCAGGCAAAAAGACCCGATACAACTGTGCTGACTCATTTTGGCTAAGATTGAGCGCAGAAATGGGGCAACTATATTGGCTTAACAATAGATTATAAGCTGGGGTGGTGCTTGGTTTTGGCGTGACAGCTGTTATTGGTGGGGCAGTATCTATTGTCGTTGTGTCAGGCTGAGTTGTATTCAGTATTGCGTTGGAAATGATCGTTTGGTCTGCTGTCGGTTCAATTGTAAGTTCATCTTTAGCCACGTCCACAACTTGAGTATCAGACGAGGCAACTTCTTCTGTAGCGATGTGGTCTGTAATGAATTCAAATTGAATTGGCGAATCTACAGCTTTATTTTCTTCCAAGTCTGCAGTGACAAAGACTGGCTGAGTTTGCGCAGCTTCTAGAACTGCAGCTTGTTTCAGTTCTGCATCGGTTTGAAGGCAGTGATACTGTTGCTGCTGTTCCAACATCCAGCGATAGACCTGCTCTAAATCTTGAAATTCGCTTAGCAGAGCAGTGCGGTCTGCAGCAGGAATTAACCAAATTTGCCAACCTGCTCTCGGTTGATACAAAATCGCCCAACCTGCTTCAGGCTGTTGATAAAGTGCTGTTTCAAGTGCTTCAAGTTGTGTAAATACGCCACGTAAAGATTGTGCATATAAACTTTGTTCTGCAAAAGTTACCGCAGTTTGAATTGGATTTTGTGAGGCTTTAAATGTGAGCAACTGTTTTTGAAAAATCGGTTTATCGCACAGCATAAAAATTTCTTTAATGCATGCTTTGGCTTTGGCTGTTTCATACAGACTGAGTCTTTTATGCGTTAAAGCATCAATTAAGTCGCGTAATTCTTTAATCAACAGTGATTTTTCTAGTGTATTCATTGATGCATACTTAAATATGTTGTTGTGCTTTTTCCAAATAATCTGCCAAGACAATATTCAGAGCCAATTCAATCAATTTATATTCTGCCGATTGTGGTTGAGGATAGCGTTTGGCTAATTCGATTAAATGGCTGACCTCAATCGCTTGAGGTGGAATTTTTCTTTGTATAAGTGCTTGAAGTTGTTGCATAGGCATCTGCTATAGCAATGAAAACAAAATCACTTTAATTATATGGATTTAATTAAAAAATACATGCTAAAAATTGTCAGCTTTTGTGCTTTTTTAGACATTATTGACAAAAAATGCGCTTTTTATATGAAAAATAATCAAAAAAATTTAAATCGCAGTGCCAAAAAAGTACTGGCAATTGGGTAGGACACAGTTTTTAGATGTTGTATGGACGATTTAAAGCAAATTTAGCACTAGAAAAACAAACAGCAGCCTGATTTAGACTGCTGTTTGGGGAGAGAAATGGGAGAGATTAATACAGCTAAAATTAGTGGATAAAACGCGTAACTTAAGCTGCCTTTTGCAAAGTTGGTTCATTTACAACAGCTTCAGATGCAGCCGATTCTGTATTCACTTTTTGAGTTGGAAAATCAGGTACATGCACAATTTGAGCAGATACATTTGCAGCAATTGCTAAAAGTGAAACCATCAAAACAGATTTAAACATATTCATGGGAATATCCATCCAAAGTGTTAATGTCTAGGCAGAAGAATAGACATCGTAGGGAGATCAAACGAAATAAAAAATTCACATGAATCATAACAAAGTTTAAAATTTACAAAATGATCATTTCGGCAATTATTTTAAAAATAGCAATATAAAACAATGTATTAGAGTTTTAACTCTAGTTTTTTATGCAGGCTTAAATGGGTGAGATGTCTGCAAAATTTGTATTTAGATAAGTCTGAAATGCGGGTGAATGGTGACAGTTTTTGACAGTGTGAAATCATGTAATGTTTTGGCTGTGATTGGTTAAACAGTCTAAAAATGCGGTTTTTTTAATCTATGATGGAATTCCAATAACGATAAAGGACAGTGAGAAAATCATGGCAATTGCAAAAGTAGTTGAAGTTAATTCAAGCAGTACAAAAAGTTTTGAAGACGCGATTCAGACTGGAATCGCTAAAGTGACAGAAACAATTAAAAATGTCCAAGGGGCGTGGATTAACGAACAAAAAGTAGTGATTAGAGACAATCAAATCACGGAGTATCGGGTCAATTTAAAAATTAGCTTCTTGGTTGAATAAACTCGGTGCACTTGAAAGTCCAAAAAAAATCCCGTTTCGGGATTTTTTTGGCGTCTAATCTAGTTGGAAGAACGCTATTCAACTTACCTATATTTTAAGCTTATGCTTTGGGTTCAGGCAGATCGCATTGTTCTGCATCGCAGCTTGCTGCATCTTCAACCTCTAGCTCACTTGCTGTTTCAAGGGCTTTTTGCAGGACTTGCACAAAGACTTCACATGGCTGCGCACCAGCTAAAGCAATACGCTGATCAAATACGAAGAATGGTACGCCAGTAACGTTTAATTGTTCACGTGCGACTTCTTGGTCAAATTTTACAAAGTCGGCATATTCGTCAGAATCTAGAACATCATCCACTTCTACAGGATTCAGCCCGATTCGTGATGCAACATCTTCGAGTGTTTCACGTTCGCCAATTGCTAAACCTTGAGTCATATAGCTATAGAAAAAAGCTTCTTTGGCTTCGCTGCCCAAGCCTTTACTTTGTGCCAAATGCACCAAGCGATGCGCATTAAAGGTGTTGCCTGAGTTGGCATTTTCCCATTGAAAGTCAATACCTTCAGCTTTTGCCATTTCGGCAATATTACGCTGCATTTCTTCTACTTCGGCAAGGCTGCGCCCATATTTTTGTGCTAAACGCTCTGAATTAGATACTTCCTGACGCGGTGGTGCATCTGGGTCAAGTTCAAAGCTGTGCCAATGCACTTCTAATTCTACACCTGCTTCTTCAGCAGCAGCTTCCAAACGTTTTTTGCCGATATAGCAAAACGGACAAACAATATCTGACCAAATATCAACGCGCATGAATAATCTCAAATTCTGTTTTTTTACTAAGATGGGGATGTTACATAAAATTTAAAGCATAAAGCGATGCTAAACTTATTTTTGAGCGTCTGGTAAAATACATGGTGGTATATTCCAATAGCTTAGTAATAAAATAAGTATGAAATCTATACAAATGTGATGGGCTTCACGGTAAGATAAAACAAATATTAAAAATAAGAGGGCACTCATGCGACGGATAGTGCTAATCATTGGGTGTGTAACGGGTATTATTTTTGGGTGGATGTTTTATCAATATAACAGTCAGCAAAAACAAGTTGCGCAATTGCACGCCTATCAAAATGTGATTCATGAAAAAGCTGAACAGATTTTTGTACAGGCACAGGATTGGTCTAAACCGATTCAGATTAACGTGCAAGATTCACGCTTAACGGGTGATTATCAGGTCATGGCAAGTTTTGTGTTGAGTCACATGGTACAAAGTGCCGAAGCGCGTAACAGTTATTTGCGTGAATTAAAAGCCTTGAATTGGGATCAGTTTTTAAATCCTCAACGACTTGCTGCAGACAAAAAACAAGACTATGCCGATACCGAAGCCATGTTAGTGCAAGTGCGTGCCATGGTAGATTTGTATCAGGAGCATTTAGAACAGCATGAAGCGATGGCTCTAGAGCAAATAGAGAATCTTGAAATCAATCATAATTTGCGCCGTCATTTAGCAGAATCTTTGCTAGAAAGCCGCCATAATGACCAAGGTTACACATTATTTGAATTGGAAAAGAAAAATTTGGGTAAGGCGTATGTGTTGTTTGCAATTTTAAAAAACAACAAATGGGAGCTCAAAAACAATACCTTTATGTTTTATGAAGATGCAGCCTTGAAAGAATTTAATACCGTATATCAAGAGATGGTGCAACTCAATACGCAAATGCAAGAGATCAGTCAGCAGCATCAGCGTGCCCTTGAAAGCAAGTTATAAGGTTTAGCAAATCCTTACATCAAATTGTCAAAAGAATGTCATCTGTCGTACAAATCTCTTGCCTAAACTGTAGCTGTTGATTTAATGGCTCAGCTAGGCAGGTCCGATATGAACAACATTCAAGTCTTTGATGATATTCAACAACTGTATTTGCAATTTCTAGAAAATAAGAACTACCCGAAACTCGAAAATTTAAATAATTGGGGAAAGAACCGTTACTTCTTTAATCAGCACTTTCGTTTAGTTGAAGATTGGCATCAGACTGAACAAATTGTGATTGAATTTAATCAGCAATATTACTGCTTGGATACAGGCAGCGCCCCAGATTTTATGGACAAAGATCGCTATATGACTTGGTTGATGGGAGAGTTGTTGGTTTAACTTGTACAGGTGAATCACAACCGATCAGTCATTTACATTTCAAGATAACAATGCAAAAGGATAAAATTTAAAAATCAGAACAGTTCAAAACAACAAAATAAAAAATCCCCGCATAATGCGAGGATTTTTTTATTGCAAGACTTTTTACACACGCTCAATAATTGTCGCGATACCTTGACCAAGACCGATACACATGGTTGCTAGACCGATTTGCGTGTCTTGTTGTTCCATCACGTTCAGCAATGTGGTGGTGATACGCGCACCTGAACAACCCAAAGGGTGACCGAGTGCAATTGCACCACCGTTCAAGTTCACACGATCTTGCTGATCATAAATGCCTAAGCCTTTAAGAACAGACAAACCTTGTGCAGCAAACGCTTCGTTTAATTCAAATGTTTGAATGTCTGCAATTGACAAGCCAGCACGTTTAAGCGCTTTTTGCGTTGCAGGTACAGGGCCATAACCCATGATTGCTGCATCGCAGCCTGCAACTGCCATAGAGCGAATCACCGCACGAGGTTTTAAACCTAAAGCTTGTGCACGTTCAGCAGACATAAGCAGCATCGCAGATGCACCATCAGACAATGCTGAAGATGTTGCCGCAGTAACTGTACCGCCTTTCGGGTCAAATACAGGACGTAAAGCTTGGAACGACTCAAGGTTGGCATCTGGACGGATTACTTCGTCGATGTTGCATAGCTGTTTAAAGCCATTTGCATCATGACCTTCAATGCCAATGATTTCGTTTTTAAAACGACCTTCTTGTGTTGCAGCCCATGCACGACGATGTGATTCCACACCAAAGGCATCTTGCTCTTCACGCGAAATACCATTCATGCGACCCAACATTTCAGCAGTTAAGCCCATCATGTTTGATGCTTTGGCATAGTGCTTCGATGCAGCAGGGTTGATGTCGATACCGTGCATCATGCCCACATGGCCCATGTGCTCTACACCACCAATGATGAAAATATCACCCTGATTGGTTGCAATTTGTGCTGCAGCCGTGTGGATTGCTTGCATTGAAGAACCACACAGACGGTTTACGGTTTGACCCGCTACTGTTTTTGGAAGATCAGCCAATAATGCAATATTACGACCAATGTTCATGCCTTGTTCTAGGGTTTGGTTAACACAGCCCCAGATTACATCTTCAACTTCGTTGACATCAAACTGGTTACGAGCAACTAAAGCACGAACCAATTCAGCCGATAGACTGTCAGCACGTACATTGCGGAACATACCGTTTTTGGTTTTACCCATTGCAGAACGTACGCCATCAACGATGACAACGTCACGTGGATTTAAAGTAGCCATTCACGTTGCTCCTTAACCGTAGAATTTTTTGTTGTTAGCAGCCATGTCACGCAACATTTGTGGCGCTTCATAAGCTTTTCCTAAGTGTGCATATTTGTCGCAAAGCGCAACGTATTCAGCAACACCTGTTTGGTCGATATAACGGCATGGGCCACCACGGAATGGAGGGAAACCTACACCCATAATCATCGCCATATCTGCTTCAGATGGTGTCGCCACGATGTTGTCTTCTAAGCAACGTACTGTTTCATTACAGAAAGCCAACATCATACGGTCAATGATTTCTTGTGCATCAAATTCGTGCTTTTCAGATGTTGCGACAGATGCTACAAGCTCATACGCAGTTGGGTCGACCACTTTGGCTTTCTTGCCTTTACGATCCAATTCATATTTGTAGAAACCAACGTCATTTTTTTGACCTAGACGTTTGTTTTCGTACATGACTTGGATTGAGCCTTTATAGTCTGGCTTCATACGGTCTGGGAAACCTTCTGCCATGACTTCTGCACCGTGAACGCCCGTGTCGATACCGACAACGTCAATTAAGTATGCAGGACCCATTGGCCAGCCGAATTTTTCCATGACTTTGTCAACTTGCTGGAAGTCTGCGCCATCTTTAAGTAACAAGTCGAATGCACCAAAGTAAGGGAACAATACGCGGTTCACCAAGAAGCCTGGGCAGTCATTCACTACGATTGGTGTTTTACCCATTTTCTGAGCAAGCACAACAGTAGTCGCAATCGCTTCAGGTGAAGTTTTTTCACCACGAATCACTTCTACCAATGGCATCATGTGCACTGGGTTAAAGAAGTGCATGCCGACAAAGTTTTCTGGACGTTGTAGGTTTTCTGCCAAACGTGTAATCGAAATGGTTGATGTGTTTGACGCGATAATGGTGTTTTCACGTACTGATTTTTCAGTTTCAGCCAACACAATGCCTTTGACTTTCGGATTTTCAGTCACGGCTTCAATCACGATATCTACTTCTTTAAACTCGTCATAGCTTAAAGTTGGGCGGATACGTGCCAAAGTTTCACCCATTTTGGCAGGTGTCATTTTTTTACGTTCAACTTGCTTGGTCAGCAATTTGTTTGCTTCAGACATCCCCAATGCCAATTGTGGATTGCCAATGTCTTTCATGATAATTGGTGTGCCTTTGCTTGCCGCTTGGTAAGCAATACCGCCACCCATGATACCCGCGCCGAGTACAGCCGCTTGGTTAACAGGATGCGCACCTTTTTCATATTTTTTCGAGGTCTTCTTCACCACTTGGTCGTTGATGAACAAGCCAATCAACGCGCCTGCTTGTGGCGTTACCGCAGCTTTAGCAAAGCCTTCCGCTTCCGCTTTGAGTGCGTCATTACGTGGCAAGCTTGCACCTGCTTGTAAAGAATCAAGCATGAGTTTTGGTGCAGGGTATTGTGCAGGATTCGCTTTGGCTAATACCGCACCTTTTGCAGTGTTGAACGCCATCATTTGTTCAAGTGGGTTCAATTTCACTGGGTCTAATTTTTCTTGGCGTTTTGCTTTCCAGTCCAAACGACCTGCAATGGCTTGTTTAACCAAATCAAGCGCAGCCGCTTGTAATTGATCTGCAGCAACCACAGCATCTACAGCGCCGTCTTTGAGTGCAGCATCAGGACGTTTAGGGTTGGCCATTGCCATCCATTCAACCGCATTGTCGATACCAATAACGCGGCTTAAACGAACCGTACCACCAAAGCCCGGGAAAATACCGAGTTTGATTTCTGGTAAGCCCACTTGTGCTTGGTCTGACATGACACGGTAGTCACATACCAAACACATTTCAAAGCCACCGCCCAATGCCATACCATTGATTGCAGCAACTTTAGGAATCTCTAAATCTTCAAAAGCATTGAAGATGTCGTGAACAGGCAATGCCCAATCCACAATGGCTTGTTCGCCTTGAGCGAAGTTTGCGCCAAATTCGGTGATGTCTGCACCCACGATAAAGGTTGATTTCGCAGAAGTGACGATTAAACCTTTCACTTCATTGTTTGCTTTAACAGCCTCAATCGCAGCTTTAAAGTCTTCAATCGTTGCACGGTTAAATTTGTTGACCGACTCACCTTGTAAGTCAAAGCGGAATTCTGCAATTCCGTCCGAAAGCATTTGGACGGTAATGGCATTGCCAGCGTGGATCATGCCTGATCTCCTTTATTTTGGAGGACTTCTAAGTTGATGTTATGAAGCGTGTGCGATAGTCCTGCACACATATATGCCTCGCTAATCTTACGATAACTATATCGAAAAAAAATATAGCAAGTTGTATCAAGCCGTGACGCAAGGGTCATGATTTTTCTCATAGCGCGGAATTGCTTTTTGACCCGATTTTAAAATCCTATGTTTAAAGAAAGATGAAAGTGATTGTTTTCTCTTTTATTTTTAATCAGGTTGTATTGCATTTTCGATTTAGAAAAGCTTGATAAATAGATGTTATCAGTGGGTTGTTGTGGGCAGAAAAGTCAATCCCTTGTTTTGATTATAAGTTTTAAAGCATGAAGTCGGTAGATATGGGTAGTTTAGGCAGTGACTTGCAATGTGGTCTTTTATTTTTTGCTTAGCTCTACAGGCATTGGAAATGTAAGTCAGCAAGTTAAAGAAATAAACGAGCCTAAAAGAATTATGGAATGAGATTTGGTAGGTAACAATCAAATTACATTTATTAAAGGAAATGTTAAATAAAAACTTTAATATTTAATGAGCAAAATTAAATAAGTGATAAAAAATGAAAAAACTATTCGCATTGAGTTTACTAGTATCATCGACATCCGTCTTAGCAGCTTTGCCTCCGTTTACATCCCAAAATCTAGAAGGATACAAGGGCATTCAAAGAGATAGTATGTCTCGCTTGAGGGTTAATCTAACAGTTTCTAGTAATAATGATGCTGGGGAGATTAATATTTCTAATTTAACTTTGTGTTCAGCAACTGCTTGTTGGAAAGCCGATGTTAATAAGTATGTACCTGTTGTAAATAGTAGTACCACGAGAGGGCAACTAGTCGCAGACGTATTAATTCCAAATAATGAACAAATTAGAGAAGTTTTCTTTGAACCGACTACAGGTAAACAATCAATTGAAGGGAATTTAAAGTTTAAAGAAACTGTAAAAATTGATCCTGAATATCAAGGACAGAACTTATATATTGTTTTAGATAAAACCAGTAAAGGAAATGGTGTATTGCGCTACTTTCCAGTAGCCAGTACTGCGTTACCTTTTAACCCTGAACTAAAATATTATCTAATTGATCCAAAGTTTAATCAGTCGATTAATCTGAATAGTAAAAGTACGATTACTTTTCCATCTAAATTCTTGGCTCAACCTCAACTATTTACTATTGCTGAGCATAACGTAGGTAAGAAATTTCCAATGCTTGATATATATCCTTATATCAAGGGAAGGAATAACCTTAAGATTAAGTTAGCCGAAGTAGATAAAGGTGCTAATACTAAAACAGGAAATCGGATAATAAAATTATTAAATTTTTCGGAGATAACTTCTACTGAAACTCGTTTAATTGAGGGATCTGATACTCCCAGTAGTGCCGCGCAATAAGTCTCTATGGCTGCGGCTGCTGCAACTTGTGCATCTACAATAGGCTCTAATTTAGCGAGTTATCGAAGCCTTGCGACAAGTACAGGGGTAGTAAAGATTTCAGCATGTGAACATATAGCCCCTAATATTTATACCGCTTTTTATTGGTAGTGTTCAAAAAACTGTGTCATTTCCTTAAACTGTTAAAAACAGGAATGATGCATTATGGCAACTACATTTGATTTTGAAACAGCCTTAAAACAACTCCAGTCAGGACAAGCACTGACTGGAGAAAATGGCATACTCACCCCTTTAATTAAACAGCTGACCGAAGCTGCTCTTGAAGCAGAAATCGAGAATTACATTGAAGCGAATCCGAAACAAGGTAATCGCCGCAATGGCTATACTCGCAAGACAGTAAAATCTACATCAGGTTCATTTGAGCTTGAAACCCCTAGAGATCGAAATGGTGAATTTGAGCCACAGTTAGTTAAAAAGAACCAGACCAAATTATCAGAAGAAATTGACAATAAAATCATATCACTCTATGCACTTGGTATGAGCTATCGTGATATTCAAAAGCATGTTGCTGATATGTATGGATTGGAGATTTCAGATGGTGCTATCACCAATATTACAGATAAGCTCCTCCCTCAGTTACAAGCATGGAAACAACGCCCACTCGATACAATTTATCCCTTTGTTTGGTTAGATGCCATACATTACAAAGTGAAGGATAAAGGTGTTTATGTGAGCAAAGCGATCTATACCATTTTAGCTTTAAATGTTGAAGGTAAGAAGGAACTACTCGGCTTGCATTTGTCGGAAAGCGAAGGGGCGAACCATTGGCTTAGTGTACTGACAGACCTACAAAATCGTGGTGTTCAGGATATTCTGATTGCCTGCCTTGCGAAGCAGCGCTTCTCAGGACTAAAAGGTTTCCCCGAAGCCATAGCAGCGATTTACCCTCAAACAGAAATACAACTGTGTATCGTTCATCAAATCCGTAATTCTTTACGCTATGTTGCCAGTAAAGATCAGAAGGCATTTATGGCTGATTTAAAGCCAATTTACCGTGCTGATACCAAAGGGGCGGCAGAAGTAGCACTGGATGAGCTAGAAGAAAAATGGGGCGAAAAATATGGTGTGGTCATTCAGTCATGGCGTACCAAATGGCATCTACTATCCGCCTATTTCAAATACCCTAAAGCGATTAGGAAGCCGATTTACACCACCAATGCCGTTGAAGCCGTACATCGTCAATTCCGCAAACTAACCAAAACCAAAGGAGCTTTCCCCAATGAGGATAGTCTGATGAAATTGCTGTATATTGGTATTCAACAGGCATCAGAAAAATGGACAATGCCTATTCAGGAATGGGGACAAACGATTACTCAATTATCCATTTACTTTGAAGGTCGATTAGATGATATAATTAAAATCTAGTCAAATTTACTGACACAGAATTTTGAACGCCCTCCTTTTATTAATTCAAAAGATAGTCGTATTAAGTATGACTTACCTGTATCTGTGGCTACTGAGTGCGTTTAAAAGCATCACAACGCCTTTCGGGGCGTTTTTTATGACATTTTTGAGAAATTTCAGCAACGTGCTTTAATTCCCGCCTACTTTTATGTATAGAATGAAGCAAATAGGGGAATTTTTATGCAAACGTTTCGTTCTAAAAAAGATTGGTGGGTTTTGGCTTTTGTGATTTGTATGTCTGGTCTATTGATTCAGTTATTGCTGACCATGTACGCCAAAGGCACGATGCCAGCATTTCCTGTGCACACAGGGGTGTATTTCATTACCATTTTTGTGTTGTGGTGGCCTGTGTTCAATACGCGCTATCAGGTCGATGCAGAACGCTTGCAGATCCGTTGCATGTTTTTAAAATGGGATATTCCACGCGACAGTATTCAAAAAATATCTAAAACCAATAATTCTGTAGCGTCACCTGCTTTGTCGCTGAAGCGTTTAAAAATTGATTATCTTCAAGCGGGGCAGCCAAAATTTGTATTGGTTTCACCTAAAGATCAGACCAAATTTAGTCAAGCCTTGGGAATGGAAATTACCGACTAATCCCTAGGGTCTGTTGACATTTCATAAATGGCTTGCGCTGTAGGCTAAAACTGAGCAGATCAGGCATGAAACGCAGGGAATAGCGAGACTATTGCCAAGTTTCATAACGCAATCTGAGAAAGTTTTAGCCACAGCCTTTCAGGACGAGCATATTTTTTGCTGCTATTGCGTTATGAGTCAGTCATTTAGAATGACTAAATTTCCTGCCTCATGCCTTATATCAGCTAAAAAATATGCATCGTCGCAAACATAGACGAATTGTCAACAGACCCTAGGCTTTTTAAGCAAAAATAAGCATCAAAACTTTGAGGATGAGCAGAGTGGCATTCTCAAGATTCACGCAGTATAAGTCGCGGGTTTATTCTATTTTGAGGTGCAATTGATTTGCACTGCAATCTACCCATATTTCCGATTTTTCGGGATGACTTAAAAAATACAAAGCTAAAATAGGCTCAAGTTCGGTACGAATTTTGCGCCCCAAATGCCGTGCGCCGTAACGAATATCATGCCCCTGATAAAAATAGGCTTTAGCTGCTGCAGTCAGTTGGACTTGGCGTTGTTGATGCTGCAGGCGATGGTTTAACTTTTCCAATTCAATTTCAACCAATTGCGGCAGGGCATCAGCAGATACCGCTTGATAATGCAAACTACGGTCAATCCGATTTAAAAATTCAGGGTCAAATTTACGCTGCATGACTTTTTCAATGATCCGTTGTGTGGGCATGTGTTTTAAGCACAGTTGTTGTACTTTTTGCGGCAACAGATTCAATTTATCTAAGTATTGTTGTGCGGCTTGAGCACCCACATTGCTGGTCATAAAAATCATGCAATTGCGAAAGTCGATGGTTTTGGTGCCTGCAGTCAGGGTCAGTTTGCCTGTATCTAGCACATTCATTAAGCCACGTATCACTTCGCTTGAGGCTTTTTCCAGTTCATCAAATAACATAATGCCTGGGCGGGTGTGCGAACCTGCAATCGCAGTTTCATCAAATAAACTATGGCCTTCTTTAGAGCCGACATAGCCAGGAGGCGCGCCTGTGAGTGCAGCCGCATAGTGTTCCTGCGCCAAGGTATTCATATCAATGCGGCAGAAGGCATCGGGGCGACCATAAATGGCTTCGGCAATCAGGCGCACCGTTTCGGTCTTGCCAACACCTGTCGGGCCAAGCATTAAAGTCACTGAAAGTGGTCGCTCTGTGCTGGAGAAATCGGCCTTGACCACATACAGCATTTTTTCGATTTCATTCAGCGCTGCATCTTGTCCAATAATCCGTTGACGTAACAATTGCATGACTTGTGTAGGTTCAAAATGAAAGCGCGGCTTGCCAATCAAACGGTCTTTGGCGGATACATACTGATGTGTACTGATCGGTTGGGACGTTGCGGATTGAATGGTCGGTATGCCGTGTGGTGCGGTCGTCATCCTGCACTTTCCTTCTGCTGACAAGATGCCTGAGCATAGCAAATCTTGTGTTGCCGACTGATCGTTTTTAGCACTGAGCTGATCGTTTTAGTGGATAGATCATGCGCTATGCCACAGGATAAAGCTTGAAAAAATCAGATAAAGCAGCACATCATGTAAAGAATGTAGCAAGAATAGGATGACTCGTGAACCCAAACGCAGGTGAGCATATCGAGAAAATTTTGGCAAATATGACCCAATTGCCAGGGGTTTACCGTATGTTGGGTAAAGACGGGGAGTTGTTATATGTCGGCAAAGCCAAAAATTTAAAAAACCGAGTGTCGAGTTATTTTGTCAAAACCATCGAGCATCCTAAAACGCAGGCTTTAGTGGCGCGTATTTATGATATTGAAACTTTGGTGGTGCGTTCCGAAACTGAAGCGTTATTGCTTGAACAAAATCTGATTAAGCTGCATCGTCCACCGTACAATATTATGCTGCGCGATGATAAGTCCTATGTTTATATTTTTGTGTCGGCAGATCAGCCTTATCCGCGTATTGCCAGTGGACGCGGCAAAGGCAAGCATCAGATAGGCAAGTTTTTTGGGCCTTATCCGAGTGCGTACAATGCCCGCGATACTTTGGTGGTGTTACAAAAACTGTTTAATGTGCGGCAGTGTGAAAACAGTTATTTTGCTCAACGGCAGCGTCCGTGTTTGCAATATCAGATCAAACGCTGTTCGGCACCGTGTGTAGGATTGATTTCGCCCGAAGAATATAAAGAAGATGTTAATAATTCGATTCGATTTTTACAGGGCGATAGTAAAGAACTGAATCAGCAATTGATTGCTAAAATGGAAGCTGCAGCCGAAGCGTTGGAATTTGAAAAAGCAGTCTTTTACCGTGACCGTATGGCTTTGTTGCGTGATGTGCAGGCACAGCAAGCCATTTATAAACTCAAAGGCGAAGCCGATATTATCGCAATTGCTTATCAGGCAGGTGTGACCTGTGTGCAAATTATGCATGTGCGCAATGGCAAAATGCTGGGCGGTAAAAGCTATTTTCCTGATATGTTGGGCGATGTTTTGGGGCAAATGTTGGCCGATTTTATTGCCAACTTTTACTTTCAGGTGGCCGATGAAATTCCAGCGGAATTGATTGTTAATGTGGAAGTGGCAGATTGCAAAGAGTTGGAACAAGCCTTACAGCAACACTTCGATAAAAAAATTCAAATTAAACATAAAGTGCGTGAAACCCGTGCCGAGTGGCAAGAATTGGCACAAATGAATGTGCAGCATGCCATTAAAGGTAAACTCGCCAATCACTTTGAATTAAATGAGCGTTTTCATCAGTTAGAGCAAGTGGTTGGACGCCCGATTGATCGGATTGAATGTTTTGATATTTCGCACACTATGGGCGAAGACACTGTGGCATCTTGCGTGGTATTTGACAGTGGTGGTATTCGCAAACGTGATTATCGACAATTTTCAATTCAGGATATTCAGGCTGGAGATGACTATGCTGCCATGCGCCAAGCTTTAACGCGCCGTTATAAAAAAGCCATGCTGCCCGATTTATTGCTGATTGATGGCGGTAAAGGGCAGTTGAATATGGCGATGGAGGTCATGCAGGAGTTAGGATTGGATGCCTTTATGATTGGGGTGTCCAAAGGCGAAGGACGCAAACCTGGTCTAGAAACGCTACATTTTACCGATGGCAGCAAAATTCAGCTGCCTGAAGATCATAAGGCGCTGCATTTGATTCAGCAGGTACGTGATGAAGCACACCGATTTGCAATTACCAAGCACCGTGCCAAGCGCGATAAAAAACGTGGCTCATCAATACTTGAAGTGATTCCGGGCTTAGGGCCAAAACGTCGTCGTGATTTACTCACCCATTTTGGTGGCATACAAGGTGTCCTGAAAGCTTCTGAAAAAGAGTTGACTTTAGTACCCGGACTGGGTGAAGTAATGGCGCGTACGATTTATAAAGTGCTGCATGAATGACTAAATTTCCTGCCTCATGCCTTATATTAGCTAACCCGAATTACGGATAAGAAAAGCCCTTGAAAAAAAGGTAGTTAGAGCCATTTAGAAAGTTACGACACAAC